>JAJBTG010000264.1 GCA_020860985.1 Oscillospiraceae bacterium | reverse complement strand
GATGAAATGTATGAAACACAAAAACATTATCGTAGGTCAGTCCGGCGGACCTACAGCCGTAATCAATTCAAGCCTTGCCGGCGTCTTTAAGACCGCCCGCGACAGAGGCGCGGATAAAATTTACGGAATGCAAAACGGTATTCAAGGCTTTCTTGAAGGACGGTATATCGACCTGTCGGAGCATATCCAAACGGATTTGCATATCGAGCTTTTGAAAAGAACCCCGTCCGCATATCTCGGCTCCTGTCGCTTTAAGCTGCCGGAGATTGAGGACAACGAGGAAATGTACAAGAAGATTTTCAAAATGCTCAACAACCTTGAAGTCGGATACTTCTTCTACATCGGTGGAAACGACTCAATGGACACCATAAAGCAGCTTTCAAAATACGGAGAAATGATAAACAGCAGCATACGCTTTATGGGCGTGCCGAAAACAATAGACAACGACCTCGCCGAAACAGACCATACCCCCGGCTACGGCAGCGCGGCAAAATTTATCGCGACCGCTACAAAGGAGCTTATCCGCGACGCGAAGGTGTACGGAACCGAGAATATTCACGTCGTTGAGGTAATGGGAAGAAACGCCGGTTGGCTTACCGCGTCAAGCGCTCTTAGCCGCGGCGAGGACTGCGTGGGTCCCGACCTTATATATCTTCCCGAGGTTCCGTTCGATACAGACAGCTTTTTGGCTAAGGTTGAGGAAACAAGATGGATTAAAAAGTCAATAGTTATAGCGGTGTCCGAGGGAATTAAGCTCAAGGACGGAAGATATGTCTGTGAATTAATTTCAAGTCAGGCGCAGTTTAAGGATTCGTTCGGTCATATGACCCTGGGCGGCACGGCGCAGTATTTGGCGAATACCATTACTCAAAATTTCGGCTGCAAGGCGCGCGCCGTTGATTTGAGTATTCTGCAAAGATGCAGCTCGCATATGGTTTCGAGAGTTGATATAACCGAGGCGTTCGTTGCCGGCGGACACGCCGTCGAGGCGGCGTTCAGAGGTGAAACGGGCAAGATGATTATCTTCAACCGCGTCACAAACAATCCGTATCAATGCACCACAATGCCTTATGACATTGACAAGATTGCCAACATTGAGAAAAAGGTTCCGCTTGAATGGCTCACAAACGACAATACATATGTATCACCCGAATTTCTGTCCTACGCCCGCCCGCTTATACAAGCGGAGCTGTCGCCGATAATGGTTGACGGACTTCCGAGTCATTTATATAATTAAATAGGTGGGCGACTTTGAAGCAATGCCGGACGACGTCACAATGCAGCTTTGCAGCTTCGCCGATAAGAGATAATGAATATTGATTTTTATGAGCTTATTTGATATAATAATCATATAACGTGGCTGCGGTCTGCGGATTGAATGCTGTTAAAACAGAACGAAGGGAGTATATTTATGTGTGATACAGTTTATACGATAGACGATATAAAAACCGTTCTTTACCCCGTGTTCGCGCAGCATAACGTAAAAAAGGCGGTTCTTTTCGGTTCATATGTCAAGGGACTTGCCGATGGACAAAGTGATGTGGATTTGTTTCTTGACAGTAATTTGCGCGGTTTAAAATTTGTCGGTCTTATAGAAGATGTTCGGGAGGCTCTCGATAAGGATGTTGATGTTTTTGATGACGCTCATATAATTAAGGGGTCAAAAATATTCTCTGAAATCGCAAAGGACGGAGTGGTGATTTATGAGAAATAAAATTGCTGTTGAAAAAATGTTGAAGTATATTTCTAAGGTTATAGACTATACAAAATCAAAGACGTATGACGATTTCATAAATGATTCAATTCTTATTGAGGCGTGTGTGTTTAATTTAAGTCAAGTCGGCGAGCTTGCCAACAAGATTGATAAAAATTTTAAAAATGATCATACTTTAATTCCTTGGAAGATTCTGTACGGACTCCGTAACAGGATAGTTCATGATTATGACGGTGTAAATCTTGTGCTTATATGGGATATAGTCAAAGAGGATTTGCCGGAATTACAGGCTCAATTAGATGAGCTCTATATATCCTTATAAAAATTATGGGAGCGGACACGCCGCTCCCATTTTAATATCCTTCTTTAAAATGATTAGTTTGAAATTTTAATAAGTCCCGCGCTCCTTAGTCCACGCAGTGACCGTGACGGCATTCGTGATTTTCACCGTGGTGGTGTCCGCCGCAGTCCCCGCCGTGGTGTCCCTCGTGATGAGAGCACATAACATCGGGGTTATAATTAAGGCTGCCCGCAAGAAAAGCCTCGACCGCCGCGTCCGCGTCGCCCGATGCGCCGCCGTAGAGCGCTATTCCCGCTGTTTCAAGAGCCGTCCTCGCGCCTCCTCCGATACCGCCGCATATCAGCGCGTCTGCCTTTAGCGCGCGCAAAACCTCAGCCAATGCGCCGTGACCCTGACCGTTTGTGCTTACAACCTCGGAGGATACAATTTTGCCGTCCTCAACATCGTAAACCTTAAACTGCTCCGTATGTCCGAAGTACTGAAAAATCTGTCCGTTTTCGTAAGTTACCGCAATTCTCATAATATTATCTCCTTTCGATTTTTGAAATATCCTGTTTATTTCCTCTATGTGACATTTGGCCGCGCCGCAAAAGCGGTTTTTGCCGCCGCACAGCCGATACTCGCCGCCCTCGATTTTGAGCGGAAGTCCGTCCACCAACACGTTTGCCAGCTTTTTGCGGGCTGATTCATATATTTTCTGCGCTGTTGTTCTCGCGACCTGCATCATTTGACTGCATTCCTCTTGAGAAAGTCCCTCCCTGTCTATCAGGCGTATCGTTTCGTATTCGTCCACCGTCATTATGACCGGCTCGCACTCGCGTCCGACATTCGTAGGAGCAAATTCCAATGTTTGAGGAAACCTGCAAATCATTCTACATTTGGTCGGTCTTGACATTTAGGACACCTCTCTTTTTTTCACGTTTTCAATAACCGCCGCTATGCCGTCAAGATATATAGTGTCTATCGCGTCCGCCGCGCCCCTGTCGCACAGGACGGCTATCTCGGAGGCTATCGGTATTCTCGTGGTGTTTTCAATGCCGTACCGTGCCGCCATCTCCTCAATATGACTGTTGCCGAAAATATAATGCGTATCGTGACAGCTCGGACATTCAAAATACGACATATTCTCCACAATGCCAAGTATAGGAATATCAAGCATTTCCGCCATTTTAACGGCTTTTCCGACTATCATTCCGACAAGCTCCTGCGGAGATGTAACGACTATAATTCCGTCCACGGGTAGCGACTGGAAAACAGTCAGCGGCACATCGCCTGTTCCCGGCGGCATATCCACGAACATATAGTCCACGTTGCCCCAACAGACCTCCGTCCAAAACTGCGTCACCGCGCCCGCGATTACCGGACCTCTCCATATAACGGGTTCTGTGTCGTCCTCAAGCAGCAGATTAAGCGACATAACGCGTATGCCGTCGCTCGTTTCCGCGGGCACGATTCCGATTGCATTGGTCATAGCCTTTTGCTTGATTCCGAACATTGCCGGAATTGACGGACCTGTAATGTCCGCGTCCAATACGGCTGTTTGGTATCCTTTCTTGCTCATCGCTGACGCAAGCATCGATGTTACAAGCGATTTACCCACGCCGCCCTTTCCGCTGACAACTCCTATAACCCTTTTGACATTCGACACCTCATTCGTGTACTCCAGCATACTCTGCGGAGCGGTGCGCTCACCGCAATCACTGCCGCACTCCGAACAGTTGTGAGAACATTCTTCACTCATTAAAATTACCTCCTTGTAGTTTGTCTGTTAATTTTATTATAGCATAATTAATGGCATATGCCAATAATATTTATTGACATATGCCATCTTTAATTTACCAAAATCATTCATTTTTTAACCCGCCGCGCTTTTCAGCCTTTGTCAAGAGAATCAAAACATACAAACCAATCGGGAATACAGCTGCAAACAAAATTCCCATTTGGAGATTATCGCCGAATACCGAGGCAATCAATCCCGCGAATGTCGGACCTACGGAGCAGCCGATGTCGCCGCCGAGCGCCAACAACGCAAACATAAGCGTTCCACCGAGCGGCAAAGCCGCAGATGCCTTACTGAAGCTTCCCGGCCACATAATACCGACGGAAAATCCGCAAACAGCGCACCCTGCCAAATTCACAACGGGATTCGGAATAACCGCAATAAGCAAATATGCAATCACGCAAAGGATACAGCTAACGGACATATACTTATCCAAATTTAATTTACTGCCGAATTTACCGTAAATAACACGCGAAGTCCCCATAAGAGCGGCAAATGCCATAGGCCCCGCAAGATCTCCGATTGTCTTTGATACTCCCAAGCCTTTTTCGGCAAGTGTTGATGCCCATTGACTGACTGTAAGTTCAGCTGCTCCGGCGCAAACCATCATAAGCAGGAGCAGCCAAAATACTCTTTTTGATAAAAGCTCACGAAAGGATAAGCCGCGCCCTCCGTCCTCAATCAATGAGGCAATCGGCACGCGCGTAAAGAAAACCATATTCCCCAACGCGACGGCAATCCACAAAACCGTAAGTATTCGCCAATGCTCAATTCCGAAAATCGCAAAAAACGCGGTTGAAATCAGCACAACACCCATTTGTCCCCAACAGTAAAAGGAATGTAAAAGACTCATTGCCGATTCCTTATGCTCCGTAGGACAAGCCTCAACCACCGGACTTACAACCACCTCAAGCAATCCTCCGCCGATTGCATAAACGATAACGGCAAGCATAATTCCGATATACGGGTCGGGCAGTATATTCGGCAATACCGCGAGCATTATGAATCCGACTGCGACACACAAATGCGCGCCGCACATCGAAAGCCGATACCCAATCCTGTCCGCAAAAAACGCGGATAATAAATCCACCGATAACTGAATCCCGAAGTTCAGCGTAACCAATAGTGTTATTCGCGGCAGCGATATGCCGTATGTGCTTTGAAACGTCAGGAACAGCAGCGGTACAAAATTATTCACAATCGCTTGCACAATATAGCCTATAAAGCACGCGGTAATTGTATGATTATATGTCAGTCTTGTGTTCATTTTTTTGTACTTTCCTTATCTGAATCGATAATTTTTCTAAATTATCATAATAAAATAAACTTTGACAAAGATGCTTTATGACATTTGTTGTATCACAATTTCATCGGCAATGTAATTTATCAATTATGCGGCTATCGCGGGTGCTCGAAAAATCCTCCGCAGCAGCACTACCGCGGCGACAGCGAGAACAAATTCCGCTGTGGTTTGGGCGTAGGCAAGCCCGTAGAGCGGGTAGAGCCTATTCAGGATAAACAGTGCCGGAATTTCCAAAACCACCTTTCTCAGGATTGCAAAAATCAGCGATGATGTTCCCATTCCGCAAGCCTGAAATACGCCTACCGCGAGAAAATCTATCATCAGAAATACAAGCCCAATACACATTCCGCGAAGAAATTTACTGCCGTAGGCGATAACTTCTTCATTTTTCATAAACAACCCAATCAATTCCCTCGAACCTATGTAATAAGCGAGCGACATCAAAACAATAAACGCAACGCTTATTTTCGCGGTAAACATGACCGCCGATTTCATACGGGCGCGGTTCCCGCTTGCGTAATTGTACCCCACAAGCGGCATAATTCCCTGCGAAATCCCCATGGTAATATACATCGGAATCATATTTATCTTTTGTGAAATTCCCATGGCGGCGACCGCGTCGGAGCCGTATGACGCGGTAAAGTTATTCAGTACCGTCATACCCGTTACATTCAGCAGATTTTGAATCGCGGCGGGAATACCTACTGCGCAAATTTGCTTGAGAATTTTGGTGTCAAGCGAAAATAAGCGCGGATTAACACACACAAAAGTCCGTCCGCGTTTTATCCGCAGCAACGCAAAAAAGTATATGCAGGCGGCGCAGTTTGAAATAAATGTAGCAAGACCCGCTCCAGCGGCTCCCATATTAAGTCCAAGCGGCAGAATAAAAATCGGGTCGAGAATGATATTTAAAATACAGCCGCTCATGGTTCCTATGCTCGCATGAAGCGACGAGCCTTCCGCGCGCACCAGATTTGCCAACACCACATTCAATATCGCCGGAACCGCACCGCAGACTGTCGTCCATTTGAGGTACTGCCAAGTTGCCGCAGATGTGTCCTCCGTTGTGCCGAGAATCCCAAGCATCTGTACATGGAAAACGGCGAACGCAAGAGAAAACAATATTGAAAAACCGAGAGCGCAGTAAAAGCTGACCGCGGAGCTTTTGCGCACTTGCTCATATTTCCTTTGACCAAGATAGCGGCTCATCAAGCTGGAGCCGCCAACTCCGAATAAATTGATAACGGCATTAAAAGCCAAAAGCACCGGCGCGGCTAACGTAACTGCGGCGTTCTCTGTCGGATTATTCAACATTCCCACAAAATATGTATCAGCCAAATTATAAATAACCATTACAAGCGAGCTTAACACCGTGGGAACTGCCATCCTCATAACGGCTCGCGGAATAGTCACGCTCTCAAAGAGTGCTGTTTTTTGCGCGTCAACAGATACTTCTTTTTCATTTTTCATTGAACAACCCTCTTAACCTGATTACTTTATTCTATTGTAATCTACTTTTCTTAATAAATTACATTTTACTATACACTCTTTGTTGTAACATTGAATTTATTGTTTTTTAAGCAAATTACTTCGTATAATTTTGGGGACACACAAATCTCTCGTCCGTAGTCACACCATCGGTATAGCCATATATAAAGAGTGTATCCGTTTCATCCGTGTACCATTTGTGATCTGCTCCCATCGTATCATCCGATACAAGAAAATATTCATAGCTTATTTCGTCGCCGTCATCCAAATCATCAAACGTTACATCCACATGATAGTAATTGCCATCCAAATTAACAATGTTCCACGCATGGCCGTCCCAACCATACGCTCCGTATGCATCACCGCTGCCGCACCAGCACTCCAATCCAAAGTACGAGCACAGCTTACTGTATATCCAGGAATAGTCCGCGCATACGCCTTTGCCGCCAACGAAAAATTGACTTAATATGTCCGGATAAAATTCATATTCGTAGTCATTGCCGTATACGTCGGAATCATATTCTTCCCAATTATATTCCATATTAAGACAAACATAATCATGTATTTTTTTAAATTTTTCGTAATCGCTCATCGAATCCTTTATTTCCGTTTTGAATTCTTCTAAGCTCTGTAATGTTTGTCTGTACATGGAAAGTGCCTGTGGGTATTGATATTTACTGCCTGTCATTGTGAAATCAACCGCATAGTTTGAGTATCCGAGATTGGGGAACGTCATCGTGTCCGTGACGTTTATATCATCCAAGAATTCATCGTCATCTATATTTAAGCCTTCGAGATCAAGATATTCCCACTCGCTTATAGTCCCAATCGGCGAATAATCATCTATATCCTGACGCACATCAATAGTAAGACTTTTTAAATTGGGCAACAGCTCAATATCCTCAATGCTTTTTACTGCAATTGTATCACACAAATTATATGTGCTTAGAGATGTTACGGATTCCAAATCATCGTCACTCAAAGACCCGAGATATATTGTAGATTTTTTCCCCGAAACTTCCGAGCGAACACACAACTCAAACGCCTTGTCCGCAAAGTCCGCAACGGACTCTCCCATATATTCAAACAGAGGCGAAAAATCCTCGATTTCAGCATCGGAATGTAACTTAATTGTTTCCAAGTTATTTAATTTACTTATATCTTCAAGGCTCTTAACGGCGATACCGGCTTCTGTATCAACAAGCGTTAGGCTCTCTATTTGATTTAACACCTTTGCTGTAAGAGCTTCTGTATAAATTGAGTCTTTGTCATCATTTATTATATACCCCAGCCTTTTACGAATACTGTATTCAAATGCCTCGTCGGCAATTTCAATAATTTCATCCTCGGGCGCAGTATATTCAATTGTCACCAAACTATTATCGCCATCCCAATCCACATCGGCGCCAAACGCCTCTGAAACAGCTCTTAACGGGACATATGTACGATCATTATACAGCTTTGCCGGTACATCTATTACAACTTCTTTAACGTTTAAATCATTTTCTACTTGTATTACCTCATTGTCTATTTGAATATAAACAACCGTTTCATCATTTTGTATAATAGCAGTCGACGTATCTGCATCCCAGTCAACATCACATCCCATAGCTTCGGTAATAGCTCTTATAGGCACAAGGGTTCTGTCGTTTTCGATAAACGGAGCAGTGTCAAACAAAACATCCTCACCATTTAAAACTACCCTAATATTATCGGCACCGCCAGCCGCAAGTACCGAGATGCCCGATGACAACATAATTATAAGTGCAGATATACCTGTAAATATTTTTTTCATTTATTCATTCCTCCATAGCTTATTCCGTTCTTGAGTTTCCCGCTTTTCAGCATTTATTCACCGCGCTGTCAATGGTGACAGCGATCGCTTTACATATCCTACTTT
>JAJBTG010000063.1 GCA_020860985.1 Oscillospiraceae bacterium | reverse complement strand
CGCTTCAACGGTCTGTTATTTATTTAATTAATTATTCAGCGTCAGCCGGCTCTGCCTTAACTTCCTCTTCGGTCGTTTCCTCGAGAGGCTCAATTTCAATCGCCTCTTCAACCTCAACCTCAGGGTCCGTTGAATAAACAAGAGCTTCCGCCTTCTGCGGAACAGCCTCTTCCTCAGAAGCCTCCTCTTTAACCTCTTCCTTTTCCGGAACAGGAATCAACGCGCGGATTGAAAGATTGATTTTCTTTTCCTCCCACTTCGCGTCCGTAATCTTAGCCTCAACCTCTTCACCGATTGTAAGGACATCCTCGGGCTTACCGATTCTTCTGTCGGCAATCTGTGAAATGTGGATAAGACCGTCAACATTCGGGATAATTTCGGCAAATGCTCCGAAAGGCATCATGCGCACGATCTTACATTTAACCACATCTCCGACGTTGAACTTCGACTGAGCGATTACCCACGGGTTATCCTCAATCTTCTTGAAGCCCAATGAAATCTTCTTTGTTTCGGGATTAAGATCCTTGATATAAACGTCAAGAACATCACCCTCCTTAACAACCTCCGAAGGATGCTTAATCTTATTCCACGAAAGCTCGCTTATATGAACAAGACCGTCAACGCCGCCGATGTCAACAAAAGCACCGAATGATGTAAGTGATTTAACTGTACCCTGGTACTTCTTGCCGATTTCAACGTCCGCCCAGAACTTGTCTTCTCTCTCTTTTCTTGCAGCCTCAAGCAAAACTCTTACCGAACCGATTACGCGTTTTCTTCTCTCATCCACTTCGATAATTTTGTAATTTACAGTCGTGCCTACAAGGCTCTGAAGGTCTTGTACAAATCTCTCGGATGCCTGACGTGCCGGAATAAATACCTGCGAACCCTCTGTCAGCGCGATTACTCCGCCCTTTACAGCCTTAATAATCTTGCCCTCTAAAACTTCTTCGGATTCATAAGCCGCTTTGATTTTGTTCCAGCTTTCCATAGCTACCAATTTCTTTCTTGATAGAACTACTTTTCCTTCACCATCGTTTACTCCAACAACATAAACCTTGATTGTATCGCCTTCTTTTACAACATCAGACGGCTTAAGTGACGGGTCGTCTGTCAGCTGGTCAGCCGCCAACTGTCCGTTATATTTGAAGCCGCCCAAATCGACGATAACCTCATTATTGTGAACCTCGACAACCGTACCTTCGATAATGTCCCCGTTGTTAAGAGTCTTTGAACCGTACTGTTCAAACAATTCGGCAAAGCTCTCCTCGTTTTTTAAATTTTCACTCATAGCCTTTACTACCTCCTCGATAATACTGCTCGGAGTTGAAGCTACTGCGGTAATACCTATTTTATTATATGTTTTTTGAGGTAAATCCTCAACCGCTTCGATGTGATAGGTTTCGGAACAATTGCGCTTTGAAATTTCGTACAGCTTACGCGTGTTGGAGCTTTCACGTCCGCCAATGACAATCATCATATCCGAAATTTTTGAAAGCCTGTCTGTTTCCTTTTGCCTATCCTTCGTCGCATTACATATTGTATCAAATATTAGGGTACTTTTGCAAGCTTTTTTTATATTTTGTACGATTTCACCAAAATTTTCTCTATTTATTGTGGTTTGTGCTACAATACAAATCGGTTTTTCGGTGAAATTTCCATCAATTTGCTCATTTACATCATAAATTATATAGGCGCTGTTTTCACACCAACCGTTTATTCCGATTACCTCGGGGTGATTTTTATCCCCCACAATAACAATTTGGTAACCCTTTTTATAATGCTCCTCTACAATTTTATGTATTTTGGAAACAAAGGGGCAGGTAAGGTCTATACATTCCCTATCGCCTATAAGCTCATATACCGCCTTAGAAACCCCGTGAGCGCGTATAACCACCGTGTAGTCCATCGGTATATCCGACACGTTTTCATAGGCATATACGCCCTTTGAAGCCAAATCCTCTATTACCTGCCTGTTATGGATGAGCGAGCCTATTGTGGCGATTTTTTTACCGCTTTCTATCGCCGCGTAAACCCCGTCGACAGCACGCTTTACCCCATAGCAGAAGCCGGCTGTTTTTGCAACCTCTATCATTGCAATCCTCCCGTCAATAAATGCGTTTTTCGCCGCCGTAAAAAATCAAACGGACAACGCGCTCTTAATCAGTCCGCCGCAAGCTCACGGATATTATCCAAAATTCCGTCGGCAATGGACTGGATTTTCTCCTGTTCAAGCCTGCATCCGTAATACTCGTCAAGATAAACAGGCTTTCCGTATGTAACGGTTATTTTATGCATCCACGCGTATTTCCCCGAAATGTTCACCGGAACAATCGGAACTTTAGCGCGCTGAGCTATAACCGCTATTCCCGGCTTAGCTTTTACCTTTTTGTTATCTTTTATACGGTGTCCCTCGGGAAACATCAGCATAGCCTCGCCCGCGCCGAGTATTTTAAGCGACGACTTAACCGCGCCTATGTCACCCTTTCCCCTATGAACGGGGAACGCGCCGAACGACTTTATCAGCCGACCGAAAACAGGATTCTTGAAAAGCTCCTCCTTTGCCATAAAACGCAGATGCCTCTTCGATGTAAGTCCCGCAATAACGGGATCCCAATTGCTTTTGTGGTTAAACGCAAGAATAACTCCGCCCTCTTTCGGGACGTTCTCGTATCCCACACGCCTTATTCTAAACACAAGTGTCAACGCCGCTCTCACAATAACGCGAACTATATCATAAAACATTTTCAACCAGCTCCCTTATTTTTCTGACCGACTGTTCAAAATCAAGTCCCGTTGTATCTACAACGGTTGCATCCTCGGCTACGCGAAGCGGCGAAACCGCTCTGCTGCTGTCATTTTTATCGCGCACCTCCATGTCGCTTTTTATCGTTTCAAAATCACATTCAACGCCCTTTTCCAAAAGCTCCTTATATCGGCGTCTTGCCCGCTCCTCGGAGGATGCCGTAAGGAAAATCTTTACCTGCGCGTTCGGCAGAACGTGGCTGCATATATCGCGCCCGTCCATTATTACATTATCCCTCTCCGCCATTTTTTTCTGCATCGCTACAAGCTTTTCCCTTACCTCTGGAATAACCGCGACGCTCGACGCGCCCGCCGAAACATCCTCGCGGCGTATAATTTCGGAAACATCCTCGCCGCATAAGTACACATGATGAGAACCGTCTATGTTTTTCATCTCGATTTTAATATCATCGAGCCTGTCTATAAGTATGTCCGCTTCCTTTTTTATGTCAATCCCGTTATTTATCGCATATAACGCCGCCGCGCGATACATCGCTCCGGTGTCGATATAAACGAAACCGAGCTGTGCCGCGACATTTTTCGAGATAGTGCTTTTGCCCGCTCCCGCGGGACCGTCCACCGCTACCGAAATATATTTCATCCCTTCATATACTCCTTCCCATACCAAAACCTTGATTTCAATAAGGGGCTTTGCCCCGTCATTCGACGTGTTCAGCGGAACCCGCCGCCTATAGAGGCGGCGAAGTTATTTTACCAAATCGGGTCTTAAAACCTTTGCTCCGCGAAGATATACGTGATTAATATCCTCCTTTGTTTTATCCGTGTTTATGTATATCATAATACGAATACACTTCTCCAGGCTGTTATCTATTGCGGGAGCCGCCATATCGAGAAGCGGGACAAAGGTAAGTCCCATCTCTCTTGCCGCCGCCGCGGGAAAAACCGCGGTTAGGTCGTTGGTTACCGTAAAAATTATCGATATCGCGTCGGCACGCTTTAAATCGTTCTTTTCCTCAATTTCCTCAATAAGCTCAAGAGTGGCTCCGATTATTGCCTCCCTTGTGTTTTCCGGTGCTGTTGTAGCGCCTCTGATAGCTCTGACTGCCATAATAATATACTTCCTTTCCTTATGTGAATTTATAATTTATACCGCCCTGTGTCCCATTCCTATCGCAACGTCATTGAGATTGAGCAATCCTATCGCGAGGAATATACATACGCTTATATGCGAGCCGTTTCTTGCGATTCCGATTTTACCGCCAAGATTAAGACCGACGCATTTATCCACCATTTGCTGGAGCGCCTCATGGGCGGCTCCGGCAACCGCGCCCTCCTCGGCATGACTTTCGCCGATTATTCCCTCGCGCCTTGCCGCGACCACCGCGCGCTCCAATATTTTCGGGACCGCGCTTGAAAAATCGCTGCCGAAATCTATCGCTACCGCTTTTATGCCGCGCTTAAGAAACTCGGATTTCAGCTCCGCTTCCTCCTGCCTGTTATCCGACAGCGCCATCTTTATCGCCGCCTTGCATATTTCCTTACTGCCCAATACCATATTGCTCTCTCCTTATTCCGCCGCGCTCATTCCGGCAAGATAGCCGGTTGACCATGCCGCCTGCAAATTATATCCGCCCGTGTAGCCGTCAACATCTATGACCTCGCCGGCAAAATACAGCCCGGACACCTTCTTCGATTCCATCGTTGACGGATTTATCTCGCTTACCTTAACTCCGCCCGATGTAACAATCGCCTCGTCTATCGGACGAAATCCCTTAAACGTAAGCGGCAGATGCTTTAGCAATTCGGCGATTTTCATACGCTCACCGCGCGTTATCGTGCCCGTGCACCTATGCTCCTCAATCCCGGATAATTCGATTACGACGGGAATCAGCGCCCTCGGGAGTAAGTCGTCCATACTGTTTATAATATGCTTTTTGCTGTATTTTTCAAAATCACGAACCAGCCTTGCGTCCAACTGCTCCGCGTCAAGCGCCGGCTTTAAATCGATTTCCAATCTATAGCGCTCGTCCCGCCTAAGATGCGCGGACATAGATAATACAATCGGTCCGGAAATACCGAAATGCGTGAACAGCATTTCCCCGAAATCCGAATATACCTTTTTGTTCTTCTCGTTAAATGCCGTAATTGAAACATTCCTGAGCGACAGTCCCATAAGCTCCCGCGCCCATTTTTCCTCCACCGTAATCGGCACAAGCGACGGTTTCGGTTCAACCACCGTATGCCCCGCCTGACGGGCAAATATATATCCGTCGCCGGTAGAGCCTGTTTTGGGATATGATTTGCCGCCCGTACACACTATTACTCGGTTTCCGTCTATTTTGCCCGAAGCGGTTTCCACTCCCGCAACGGCTCCGTCCTTTATTATAATATTCCTTACTCGCTCTGTAATAAGGCTTACATTATCCCTTAGCGCGTATTTTTTCATAGCCTTTACAACATCCGCCGCCTTGTCGCTTACGGGGAAAACGCGTCCTCCGCGCTCCGCCTTTGTCTTTACTCCCAAATCCTCTATAAGGTTTATTATATCGTCATTTGTGAAAGTATAAATTGCCGAATATAAAAACTTACCGTTAGTGGGATAGGCGGCGATTATATCCTCAAGCTCCGCCGTGTTTGTTATATTACAGCGTCCCTTACCGGTAATCAAGAGCTTTTTCCCTAAGATGTCGTTGCGTTCTATCAATATTACTTTGTCGGCGGTTTTTGCCGCCGTTCCGCAGGCAATCAGCCCCGCCGCTCCCACGCCTATTATTATTACTGTATTCATCACCTTGTACTCCATTGCTCACAGCCGCGGTAAAAAGAGCTTACGCTCGGGTCAATTCCCGTTTTGATTTTTGAACCCGCAAGCACACAGCCCTCGCGGTAATACAACGGAACAAACGGCATATTGTTCATAAGAGTATCCGCGAGCTGGTCAAACAGAAGCTTCTGCTCCTCCTCGTCAACGGTCATTCCGAGCTGCGTTATGAGCGTGTCAACATCTGTATTTTGATATGTGAAATAGTTCCATGAGGACTTTATAAGCGGCGACAAATCGAGGTTTGAGCCTAATTCGATTTCACCGATAAACATATCAAAATCCTTCGCCTCTATACGCTTGAGATACTCGTCGTAATCAACCGCTTCGACCGTCACTTCAACACCGAATTTTGTGAAATATTCCGCGACCTTATTCGCGACTCCTACCTTTTCGACGCTTTCTCCGTTTGTTAAAAGCTTGACATCAAAGGTCTGCTTTTGATTATTTCTGTTCCTTGTGTAAATTCCCGAATTATTAATACTCCAACCGTCCTTTTCAAGGTATTCCATAGCGGAAATTTCATCGGAATTAAATACGGTTTTATCATAGCTGTACAGGTATGAGGACGGGTTTATCGGAATATCTACGGGCGATGCGTGCGAATATAAAACCGAGCTTATAATATCGTCCTTATCGATAAACTGCGACAGTCCTATGCGGGTTGCGCTTCCGGCGAATATGTCGTTTTGAAAATTATATCCGAGGAACGTCAGCTTGTTTGTAACAAATTTGCTTACCGAAACTCCTCCCTTTGGCATATATTGCGTTAAGTCCACCATGTTGCTTGTCATAACGTCTATCTCGCTCGCCTCAAACATGGAATGATATTTATCCAAATCGGGAATAAACACGATGTAAGCGTTATCCGCCGCCGGTCTGCCCTCACGGTATTCATCGTTAGCGCTGAACTGCATTTTGTCAGTGCCGAGCTTACCGTCAAACTTAAACGGCCCCGTTCCCACGGGAGTATATTTGCTGCTCACGGTAAGCGGCGTTTGATACTGAACTATCGGAAAAGTCAAAAGAGCCGCAAAATTCGGCACAGGATTTCTTAGCGTAATTTCAATGGAATAATCTCCGGTAATCCTATGATCGACAACATCCGAAAGAGCATCGGTATATGTTGTTGAACCGTTCCTTATACTTTTAATCGTGTACGCCACGTCATAGGCATTAAAGTCAGAGCCGTCATGCCACTTTATGCCGCTCTTGAGATTAACCGTAACAGTGCGTCCGTCGGCTGAAACAGAATAGCTTTCCGCAAGAACAGGTATTATTCTCATTTCGCCGTCAAGCTCAAAAAGCGGCTCGTACACAAGCTGCATAGCTTCTCTGACTGTTTCCGACTCCGTTGTCAGCGGATTGAAGGTATCATAATCAAGAACCCCCAATGATATACTGTTCGATATCTCCTCTTCATGTATCACGGTTTCAACCTCGCCGCCGCTTTCCTGACCTATGGCAAGGCTGTCCTTTATCCTATCGACAGCATCGCAGCCCGATATACCAAACGCAAGCGATACCGCGAATAAAATTGTTAATATTTTTTTCATTTATTAAATTCTCCGTTAAACCAATTGCAGGAATGCGCCGAGATTTCCGCGCCGTCCGTTTGTCTGTCTGTGCGAGAAAAGCAAGTCGCTCATGCAGTATGTGCATATTCCCGAATCGTCTATATTCGCCTCGGGTATACCGGCTTCATGAAATTGTATTTTTATTGCTTTCTGCATATTTACATGGTATTTTTCACCATATTTCACGGCGACTTCGCCGCCGAATTCCTTGATAAATATATCCGCCACCCCATCGCCGACCTCAAAATGATCCTCCCGGATGGACGGTCCTATCGCCGTCAGGATATTCTCCGGACGGCTGCCGCAATCGCGCTTCATTTTCTCGATTGTTTTCTGTCCTATCCGCTTTACAGTGCCTTTCCAGCCGGAATGAGCAAGCGCGATAACTCCGAGCTTTTTGTCAAGAAAGAACAGCGGTACGCAATCGGCGAACAGCGCTGCAAGAGGAATATTCCTTTCCGCCGTAATCAGCGCGTCAACGCTTTTAAACGCATTCTCACGCGTTATTCCGTTTCCACAGTCGGATTCCGTCGCGGTATGAATTACATCCTCATGAACCTGCTTCGTCAAAACAAGCCTTTTATAATCCATTCCGAGAGCGCTTGAAATTATTTCGTAATTCCTCAGCACATTGTTACGCGCGTCATCACAATTAAAGCGCAAATTCATGCTTGAATAGCATCCGCTGCTCACGCCGCCCTCGCGCGTCGAAAAGCCGTGCTTTACAAGTCCCGTGCTTTCAAACGACGATATTGTGTAATACGATACATTTCCCTTTTTATTCAATCTGAACATTATTCCCTCTTTTTATTAAAATACTCATATACCGATTCGGCGGATTTCCTGTCCATTTCCTTTACATTCAGAAGCTCGTCAACATCCGCTTCTTTTATTTTATCAACAGAACCGAAGTTAGTCAATAGGGCTTTGCGTCTTTTTTCGCCGATTCCCGAAATTTTATCCAATTCAGACTCGATTTTCCCATGCAGCTTCCTATGATACTCAATCGCGGTTTTATGCACCTCGTCCTGAATGAATGTGACAAATTTAAAAATCGCGCTTGTGGGACTTATTTCAAGCTCGCCGTTTTGCGAAACAAGTCCGCGTGTACGGTGACGGTCGTTCTTTACCATTCCGAAAACGGGAATATCGCTATCCATCATTCCCATAAGCTCCGTTATCACGCTTAAATGGCCCTTGCCGCCGTCAAGCAATATCAAATCCGGAAGCGGGAGAAACTTGGCTTCGTTACGCTTCATCTCCCCACTCTTTATTTTTTCCTCCTCGTCCAACGCGTGGCGGAATCGTCTGTAAATTACTTCCCTCATTGAGGAATAGTCGTCCTGCCCCTCGAAGGATTTAATTT
>JAJBTG010000113.1:2662-8705 GCA_020860985.1 Oscillospiraceae bacterium | reverse complement strand
TGCAATATAATTAATGTTGCACAAAAATTGTGAATATTTTTTTAATTTTTCCGCCGCCGCGCATACCTTAGTCCGCAAAATTGCAGTCCCATTCGGTTATATATTCGTTTATCAGCTTAGTGCGCGAGCCGTCCAATCCCACCTTGTACACCATTCCGCTGCCCGCTTCGGTTACATATACGCTATCGCCGTAATATTGATAATCGCTTACGCCGCCGTCAAAGATTTCATATAAATCGCCGCCGCCAAGACCGCCCGCGTAAAGTCCCTCATATGTCGAGAAAAGGACTCCTTTCTTTACCTTTACATAATCCGCGAAGCATACATACTCCCCGTAGGAACCGCTGTTTATATCGGCGCGGTAAATCTCGCCGCGGAAAGCGTTCTTGTAATAAACGAAGCTGTCCCACTGCGACAACACGCTCACCGAAAACCAACTCGAATCAAGGTCGGCAATCTTGCGGTTGTTCGCGCCGTCTATATCCATGACGTATATATCCTGTCCGTCGTCGGAATTTATGTAAATTATTTTTCCATCATCCTTCTGCTGATTACGGCAGATTATGGAATTATAATCGTTGAGCGCAGCTAAATGCTGACCGTCCGGAGTTATTCTGAAAATATTTCCGTACCATGCGGTATTCTCTACAAGCACAAAATCGTCCGTAAAATAGCAATTAAATGGGTAAAGCGTAATATTATCGCCCAAGCTGAGCGCGTTTATTTCCTCGCCGTCAAATGTACGCGAGTACATACGGTCGTCGTCAAATTCATTGTAGTATATGCGGTCACCGTGTATCTCGGCGTATCTTATCGGAACGGACGTAAGCGTCTGCTTCTCAAGAGTATCCAACGCCACTCTGCACAAAAATCCCGTTTGCTCCGGCAAGCCGTAGCTTTGCTCCATATAATAAACGTAATTTCCGTTGAAGCCGACCTTATATATCGGCGTTTCGCTTACAAGCTGCTCATTCTCTCCGTCGGTGCGGTAGAGCATATTATCCTCTTTTGAAATATAATATATCCATTCGTTATAATATTCAATATCATATACGCTTTTGTCGGAAATTTTTTGGCGGCGCGCGCCGTTTGCCGTTATCGCGTAAAGCTTTCCGTAATCATAATCGGACGCATAATAAATCCAATTATTTGTCTTTTGCGGACTGTCTACTATAACCGTTTGATTGTCGCCGTCCCAACCGACAGTTGCACGTAGGGTTTCGGAAACGGCCCTTACCGGAACCATCGTTCTGTCGTCTACAATCTGCGCCGGAACGTCAATTATCACATTCCCGCTCATTACTCCGTCACCGTTGGAATTTATTATTCCCGTTTCAATAACATCGGAGCCTATTTGAAGCTCCACGTATTCACCGTTTCTCGCGGCAAAAACCGTCTGTGTGTCGCCGTCCCAATACACGTCGGCTCCCAGGGCCTCAAAGATAGCACGCATGGGAACAAGTACGCGGTCGTTTACATTTATCGGCGGCACATCACACTCAAGAATATTTCCGTCGAACTGTATGTTTATACCGTCGGCATAAGCCGTCGGCGCCGTCATTAGGACTGCCGCGGCGACGGCAATTACCTGCTTTTTCATTTGATTACCCCCTTGACAATTTCAAAAATCTCGTCATTTATATCCCCCACTGAGCGAAGCTCATTGTCCTCCACACAAAAAATCCGTTTCCAACCGTATTTTTCCGCGGCAAAAACCGCCGTATTGTAGCTTTCATACAGATATTCGGTGTTGCTCTCATGTATGTCACGGCTTTTGCTTCCGTCGATTTTGTTCGCACGTTCGCTCATAAGGCGCTGCCCGCACTCGACAGGCATATCCAAAAACAGCGTAACATCCGGTCTTGGCAAACCGTAGCGGTTATGCTCAAAATCATCGAGCCACGCCATAAATTCAGACCTTTCCCCGCTCGACTTCAGCTTGCTCGCCTGATGAATCATATTGGATGAAACATATCTGTCCGCGAGAATTATCGTGCCGCTGTCGGCATAGTCCGCGCCCCAATCACTTTTATATGTTGCATAGCGATCCGCGGCAAAAAAGCTCGACGCCGCGTATGCGTTTACATCGTCGGGATTTTTGCCGAAATCTCCGTTTAAATACATTCTGACAAGCGTTGAGGACGGATTGTCATACGCGGGAAAAGAAATCATTCTGACCCTTTCCCCCATCGCTTCAAGCCTCTCCTTTAACAGCTTTGTCTGCGTTTCCTTTCCGCTTGCGTCAACGCCGTCTATTACAATAAGCTTCCCCAAATCTTCAGCTCCTCTTAGTTTTGTTTGTATTTTTTACCCTTCGCAATAACCGTCATCGCGAACTTCGGCAGCTCTGTCATTCGTCCGATTCGCCACGGCTCCTTGTACAGGCGGTACAGCCATTCAAGTCCGTGATTGCAGAAAAACTCGGGCGCTCTTTCCGCCGTTCCCGCGAAAACGTCAAGGCTTCCGCCTATGCCCATCGCAACCCTTACATTCAGCTCGTCCTTATGACTGTCAATCCAACGCTCCTGCTTGGGAGCGCCGAGACATACGAAAACAATATCCGCGCCGGATTTATTGATTTCCTCGACGATTTCAGGCTCCTCCTCCGGCTTGAAATATCCGTTTCGGATGCCGACTATATTTAAATCGGGATAATCCTTTTCAAGATTTTTCTTAGCTGTTTCCGCAACTCCCGGCTTTCCTCCGAAAAGAAAGAGCTTATGGTCGGTATTATTTGTTTTTTCAAGCACCTGCCGCGCTATATCGTATCCCGCCGCGCGTTCCTTTATCGGCTTTTTCAGTATCTTTGATGCGTACACCACGCCGATTCCGTCCGCCGTAAGCAGCGATGCGCTGTTTAAAATTTTGCAAAATTCCTCGTCCTTATACGCGCACATTATAATTTCGGAGTTGGGCGTGAATACCGAATGGAATTTGTTCTCGTCTAAAAATCCCATAACGGCATCCGCCGCTTCGGCAACGTTGACCATGTCAACATTTACTCCAAGTATATTGACCTTATCCATTTTTACAGCCTTTCTTAAAATTATTTTCTGTCGTCTATCTTTTTATATTCCATACTGTGTACAATCGACTTGTATGCCGGCCTTATAATTCGCGAGCTGCCGAGCGTTTCCTCAAGACGGTGCGCGCACCAGCCGACAATTCTCGACATTGCAAACAAAGGCGTATACATATCCGCCGGTATGCCGAGCATCTTATAAACAAATCCCGAATACAAATCCACATTCGCGCACATTACCTTTGAATTATGCTTTACCTCCGCGAAAACGTCCGGCGTCAGCTTTTCCACAAGCTGATACAAATTAAATTCTTTCAGAAACTTCGGATTCTTTTCGGCAAGCCTTGACGCTCTCTCCTTCAGCAGCAGACATCTCGGGTCACTGTAGGTGTAAATAGCGTGACCCATGCCGTAGATAAGTCCCACACCGTCAAACGCCTCTTTACGCAGTATCTTTGCAAGGTACGCTCTTACATCGTCATCATCCTCCAATGTCTTTAAATTTTCTTCTATATTGGAAATCATCCCAATAACCTTGGCGTTCGCGCCGCCGTGCTTTGGACCTTTTAGCGAACCGATAGCTGCTGCGATTGCGGAATATGTATCGGTAGCCGTTGAGGAAACAACCCTCGTTGTAAACGCAGAGTTATTACCGCCGCCGTGCTCCGCGTGAATCATAAGCAAAACGTCGAGCATTTCAGCCTCCTCGCGCGTGTACTTATTATCGGGTCTTAGCATATACAAAAGATTTTCCGCCGTTGAAAGTATTGGCTGCGGCAAATGTAAATACAAGCTGTTTCCGTCATGATAATGACTTTTCGCCTGGTAGCCGTATGCCGCCATAACAGGCAGACGCGCGATAAGCTCAATCGACTGACGAAGTATATTTCCCGCGCTGATTTCATCGGGATTGGAATCATATGAATAAGCGGCAAGCACGCTTCTTGCCATTTTATTCATTATATTCGTACTCGGCGCTTTTAAAATCATATCCTCGGCAAAGCCGTCCGGCAGCTTACGCATATTGCCTATAAGCCTTGAAAAATCGTTCAGCTTTTCACGTGTCGGAAGCTGTCCGAAAAGCAGCAAATATGCAACCTCTTCAAAACCGAATCTCTTCTCCTCCTCGCAGCTGTGCACAAGGTCGGTAATATCATATCCTCTATAGCGCAGATGTCCCTCCATCGGTATCTTTTCGCCATCCTCGATATAATAACCCACAACGGCTCCGACGGACGTAAGTCCCGCCATAACGCCGGTGTCGTCCTCGTTTCTCAGACCGCGCTTTACTCCAAATTGCTTAAACAATTCCTTTGAAAAGGGCTTGTATAAGTCCTCTGCTTCATTGCGGAAATGTTCCTCCAAAGCCTTTCTCCTCTCCTCTGTTAGCATATTAATGCACCTGCCTTCCTTTACTGCCTATTTGTTTAAATAAGACTTATTTGTATATCGTCGCCTTTCAGGATTCCTCCCGTGGCGGGAATATTTTTAGTCCTGTATTTTTCCGGATTTTCCAACCCGCATTCATTCACAGTTGTTACCTTAATCAGCTTTGCTCCCTTCTTACGCAGCGTCAAAGCCTGAACGCCCTGCGTGCTCTTTGTAGCCTTGAGCGGAATTTTTTCCGTGTTAAGGCACAGCACTCTGTTATTGTCGGACATCAGCACAATGTCCGTGTCCTCGGCGATAAGCCTTATGTCGCACACCGGCGACTTGCTGCCGTATGCGCCGACAAGCTTTTTACGGTTTGTTTTCGTAACGTAATTGTTAAGCTCTACCTTGGCTATTTTGCCGTTTTCAAACGAGCACAGCATCATGCCGCCGTAATCCGCCGTAATTACAGTATACAATATTTTCTCGTTATCTTCAAGTCCCAATATTCCCGGCATATATTCGCCGATTGTGCTGACCTTGGCATCGGGTATATCGTAGAGCTTCATTTTATAAACGGTTGCGTTGTCCGTAAAGAACAGGCACTCGTTTTTATTTGTGGTTTCTATCGTCTGAATTATTTCATCGTCCTCTTTAAGCCTATGCTCCGTCGTTGACGAGCGGAGCGACAGCGCCGAAATTTTCTTTAAATATCCGTCGCGCGTCATAAATACGGTACAAGCGTAATCATCGACAGTCTGAACCTCCACATAGGTTTCTATCTCGTCGCTTGCGATAAGCTGGGTTTTTCGCTCCTGCGCGTACTTTTTTATAACATTTCTAAGCTCGGAGGCGATTACCTTTTTAACCTCGGTGTCGCTTGAAAGAGTGTTGTTAAGATTTTCAAGCTCCTCCATCAGCTTTTCTATCTCCGAGGTACGATTTAAAATGTATTCGCGGTTTAGGTTTCTGAGCTTAATTTCCGCGACATATTCCGCCTGAATCTTGTCTATGCCGAATCCGTCCATCAAATTCGGAACGACGTCCGACTCAAGCTCCGTGTGGCGAATAATGGATATTGCTTTGTCAATGTCCATGAGTATCTTTTTAAGACCTGTTAGAAGATGAAGCTTTGCGCTCTTTTTGTCAATATCGTAGCGTATGCTGTTCTTGGTGCAGTCCATACGGAACTCTATCCAATGCTCTAAGATTTCCTTAACGCCCATTACGTAGGGTCTGTTCTTTATAAGTATATTAAAATTACAGCCGAACGAGTCCTCAAGCGGCGTCATTTTATAGAGCTTTGCCATAAGCTGCTGCGGATCGGTTCCGCGCTTTAAATCAAGCGTTATCTTAAAGCCGCTCAAATCCGTTTCATCTCTCGCGTCCGATATTTCCCTTAGCTTATTCGCCTTTATAAGGTCCATAATCTTGCCGATAACCGCCTCGGAGGTGGTTGTATACGGAATTTCGGTTATCTCTATACAGTTATTTGCCTTGTCGTAATTATAAACCGCGCGCATTTTAAAGCTGCCCCTGCCGGTTTCGTAAATCGTGCGCATCTCGTCGCGCGAATATATTATTGTCGCTCCCAGAGGAAAGTCGGACGCGGGCATAATATCCAAAATTTCATCGGTGGTTATGCTCTTT
>JAJBTG010000113.1:2298-2652 GCA_020860985.1 Oscillospiraceae bacterium | reverse complement strand
TGCCGCCTCGCATACCTCCTGGAGGGTAAACGAGCATATATTGCTTGCCATACCGACCGCGATACCCTGGTTCGGGTTTACCAATATATTCGGGAACGCTGACGGCAGCATAACCGGCTCCTTCATCTCGCCGTCATAACTGTCCACAAACTGAACTGTGTTTTTGTTAATATCCCTGAACAGCTCCTCGCATATCGGCTCCAATCTTACCTCGGTATAACGTGACGCGGCATATGCCATATCACGCGAATACTGCTTACCGAAGTTACCCTGCGACTCAACAAGCGGGTGCAAAAGCGACTCGTTTCCGCGCGTCAAGCGCACCATGGTTTCATAAATTGACGCGTCGCCGTG
>JAJBTG010000113.1:0-2288 GCA_020860985.1 Oscillospiraceae bacterium | reverse complement strand
CCAAAAGTCCCATTTTATACATCGTGTACAAGAGCTTTCTGTGCGCCGGCTTTAAGCCGTCGATTTCGGGTATGGCTCTTGAAATTATAACGCTCATAGCGTAGGGCATATAGTTTTTTTCAAGCGTTTCCGTTATCGCCTGGTCCTCTATCGGCGCGCTTACTATAACCTCCGGCTCCGCGTTTTTCTTCTTTCTTGGCATTGTTTCTTTTCCCTTCGTTTATGATAAGTCTACCATTTCCATATAAAGACTTCCGTTATCCTCTATATACCGCTTGCGGCTCTGTAAATTATCTCCCAATAAAATATCAAACATTCTCGCTGTCTTTTCGATGCTCTCAGGCGTAACGCGTATAAGCCGCCTCGTAGCCGGATGCATCGTCGTAAGGCTCATCATTTCCGGCTGGTTCTCACCGAGTCCCTTTGAGCGCTTAATATCGTAATCGTCGCGATCCTTTGTAAGTCCGTCCTCGTTGAGCTTTGCAAGGATTTTATCGCGCTCCGCGTCGGTATACGCGAAAAACTTTTCGCCGCGGCGCTTTGTCTTTGTAATCGTTATCTCATACAGCGGCGATTCCGCGATATACACCTTTCCCTTTTCTATAAGCGTCGGCGTAAGGCGGTAAATCATAGTCAAAAGCAGCGTTCTTATCTGGAAGCCGTCCACGTCCGCATCGGTACAAAGTATTACCTTGCTCCAACGAAGATTGTTTATATCAAAGCCGTCGAGCTTGTTATTGTGCTTTGACTTTATCTCAACGCCGCAGCCCAATACGCGGAGCAAATCCACTATAATATCGCTCTTGAAAATTCTCGGATAGTCCGCCTTCAGACAGTTTAATATCTTTCCGCGTATCGGCATTATCGCCTGAAATCCCGCGTCGCGCGCGAGCTTACATGAGCCGAGCGCCGAATCACCCTCCACTATATAAAGCTCCCGCTTTTCAACGTCCTTTGTTCGGCAGTCCACAAACTTTTCAACCCTGTTTGTGACATCCATCGAGCCTGTCAGCTTTTTCTTAATATCTATTCTTGCCTTTTCGGCATTTTCGCGGCTCTTTTTATTTACAATTACTTGGTTCGCAATCTTTTCCGCATCGGCTTTATTCTCTATAAAATATACCTCGAGTTGCTGGCGCAAAAAGTCCGTCATCGCCTCCTGGATAAATTTGTTGTTTATAGCCTTTTTTGTCTGATTTTCGTAGCTTGTCTGTGTCGAGAACGAATTAATAACAAGCGCAAGACAGTCCGCAATATCATTAAAGGTTATCTTGGAATCGTTTTTATTGTATTTATCGTTCTGCTTTAAATATCTGTCTATCGCATACACAAACGCGTTTTTAACCGCCTTGTCCGGCGAGCCGCCGTGTTCGAGGTAGCTTGAATTATGGTAATATTCAAGCATATTTACCTTGTTTGAAAAGCAGAACGCCACCTGCATTTTTACCTTATAATCGTCCTTATCCTCGCGGTCGCGTCCCTCGCGCTCCGCTTCCCATGTTTCAACAGTAGTAAAGCTGTCCTCGCCCACACATTCCTTGAGGTAGTCCACGATACCGTTCTCATAGTAATATTCAAACATTTCCATACCGGTTTCGGTTTCGTTGTACAATACGAATTTCAGTCCGGCATTTACCATTGCCTGCTTATTCAAAACATCCTTGAAAAATTCAATCGGAATATCAATATCCGTAAACACCTCGGTATCGGGTTTCCATTTTTGAACCGTTCCCGTCTGAACGCTCCTCGTTTCGGATTTCTCCAATCCGCCGATATTCTCTCCCTTTTCAAAATGCAATGAATAAACCGTCTTATCTCTTACAACCGTAACGTCCATATACTCGCTGCTGTACTGAGTTGCGCAGGCACCGAGTCCGTTAAGTCCGAGGCTGTACTCATACATACCGCCCTTGTTATTATCGTATTTTCCTCCGGCATACAGCTCGCAGTATACAAGCTCCCAGTTGAATCTGCCTTCCTTGTCGTTATAATCGAGCGGAACACCTCTGCCGTGGTCCCGTACCTCGATGGAATTATCCATAAATCTGGTAACCTCTATAAGGCTTCCGTAACCCTCGCGCGCCTCATCGATTGAATTTGACAGTATTTCAAAGAAGGAATGTTCGCAGCCCTCAAGTCCGTCCGAGCCGAAAATAACCGCCGGACGCTTTCTTACTCTGTCCGCGCCTTTAAGACTTGTTATGCTGTCATTTCCGTAATCTTGTTTTTTCCTTGGCATCCGTTTTCTACCTCTCTATATATAGTAGTTAAAATAATTCATTTTACAT
>JAJBTG010000031.1 GCA_020860985.1 Oscillospiraceae bacterium | reverse complement strand
ATACATATTTTGGCTACGCGATTGAGAATGGAATCATCGACGACCGCTTCGAGGGCATGGAAAACGAGCCGGCGCTGAGAAAATACGCGGCATATATTTTCGCGTATGTTCTGCCGATGGAGGAAATAAACAGTGTTTCCTATGAGGACATCCCCGACCTTGACGAGGAATATTCGTATTATATTTCCGCAGTCTATAACGAGGGTATAATTATGGGAGTCGATACAATGCTGACATTTTCACCGGAGCAAACGCTCCTGCGGTGCGAAACCGCCGCTATAGTTACGCGCTGTGCGGTTCCCGATATGCGCATATCCGACATTGAGAAAAGCAGCTATGCCTCCTCAATGCCCGAAGCGGAATACGCGGACGGAATAATCGTTGTTTCGTACCAAGGCGGCAGTGAGGGCGCGTTATCCTTTCATAAGAAATCCGAAAACGGGGTATGGCAGGAGCTTATAACCGTGCCGTGCTATGTCGGAAAGAACGGAATTGACAAGACCGCCGAGGGTGACGGAAAAACCCCGACGGGAACCTTCTCGCTCGGATTTGCGTTCGGCAACGAGCCGGAGCCGGGAACGGAGCTTGAATATATACAGGTTGACGACAGCTATTACTGGGTTGACGATTCCAATTCCGCTTATTACAACCAACTCGTAAGCGCCAACGACGTTGAACCGGACTGGTCAAGCGCGGAGCATATCGCGTCATACCAAACAGCGTATGCCTACGCGATAAATATCGAATACAATCCCGACTGCATCCCGGGACTTGGAAGCGCGATTTTCATCCACTGCTCAACCGACAATCCGACCTCCGGCTGTATCGCGATTGACCGCGACAGCATGGTAAAGCTGATTAATCTCGCCACCCCCGATACCGTTATAGTTATCGGCAGCGAGGAGGAATAAAAAAATAAAGCGGCTGCCGCATTAAAATGCGGCAGCCATTTTTTTGCAATCATGCCTTAATTTATTGTTGAAATAAGTTGTTTTTCATGTTATAATTAACTATGTATAAATCATTGCTGAAAGGATATACAGCGGAACGGAGATTTTTTATGATTGTTTCAATTTTATCAAGCGTTATTGTATGGTGCGCTGTCATTGTGATACTGATGAGAGTTTTATCA
Source organism: Oscillospiraceae bacterium (assembly GCA_020860985.1). Lineage (GTDB taxonomy): Bacteria > Bacillota > Clostridia > UBA1381 > UBA1381 > JALEPO01. Next base: position 7,618 of record JAJBTG010000031.1, on the reverse strand, counting down.
AGCTCGGGACTTGCGCTGCCGAAAAACAAATTCACCGATGCTGTTCTTGCAGACAAGCGAATACTTTATGATTCGCAGGAACCGACGGTAAAGGAAATCGCTTTTGTATTCGGCGCAGCGTTTCTTTTCAGAATTATTGTATTCATATTCTCGCTATGCGTCATATATATGTTTAACGACAACGTAAACGGCTTTGACGGAATTATGGAGCAGTATATGAAATGGGACGCCAATAATTACTACCACATCGCTATGGGCGGCTACACATATCACACCGAAAGCAACGGCGCGGACTATACTACATTGGCATTTTTCCCGCTTTATCCGTGGATTATGAAGATATTTAATCTCGTGTTCCGCGATATGCGGCTGAGCGGACTTATAACCTCCTTTACGCTCTATTCGGCGGCTTGCTGCTATCTGTTCAAGCTGTTTTCAATAGATTACAATAAAAGCACAGCAATGCGCGCGATAATTTATATGTCGGTATTTCCGCACGCGCTTTTCTTCGGAACGATAATGAATGAAAGTATGCTGCTCTTCACATCGGCGGCAACGCTTTATTATATAAGAAAGCATAAATGGCATCTTGTTGGTATATTCGGAGCCGCGGCGGCTCTGTCGCGAATGGTGGGCATTATGCTTGCAATTCCCGCCGCCGTCGAATGGCTGGAGCATTACAAAATACTTGAAAAGCTCAAAAACAAGAATATAAAAGAGGTATGGCGGCTGTTCTATTCCAAAGGACTTTGGATATTCCTGATGCTTTTGGGAACGGGCATATATCTCTTCTGTAATTGGAAGGTCACCGGCGATCCGTTTAAATTCCTCGAGTATCAGCACAAATACTGGAATCACGGCTCGGCGTATTTCGGTACGGGTATTTCCTCTTTGTTTAATAATTTGATGTCGGGCAGTGCGGAAAGGGCTGTTGAGATATGGATTCCGTCAATAGTATCGATAATTTTGGTGCTTGCCTGCAACGTATACGGTCTGCGAAAAAGCAGAAATATGTACAGCGCGTATCTTATCGTGTATTTTATACTCAATATGAGTGTTGATTACATAATAAGCGCGCCGCGTTATATGACCTGCGCGATACCGGCGTTTTTATTCCTCTCGGATTTCTCCGAGCGGCATAAACGGACGGAGCCTCTGATAACGGCATCAATGGCTGTCGGACTGGGCGTTTATCTCGCGGGATATTTATGCTGGAAACAAAATTTATCGGAGATGTTGACATGAAAAAAGCGACAAAAAAAGATAGCTATTCCTTATTTGAAAATCTCAACGCGGATATAGTAACGCTCTGTTTTTGCGTCACGGCGGTATTGTTCATTTTATGGACGTTTACCGGTCAATGGCCGTGGAAGGGTCAGAACTATAACAGCTATATACTTCAAGCGCAGTCTTGGCTTGAGGGACGGCTTGATTTGGGAAAGAATTACTCGTGGCTTGAATTGGCAATTTTTAACAATAAGTATTACGTAAGCTTTCCGCCGTTCCCGTCCTATGTTATGCTCCCGTTTGTGGCTTTTGGTTGGAACACCTGCGACGGTATGATAGCGTTCGTAACGTCAATTATGGGCGCACTATACGCGTATAAAATCGCGGTGCATTTCGGTATAAAGAGCAAAAACGCGGTGTTTTTCGCGCTGTTTTTAACGGTCGGCTCAAACTGGCTTATGACGGCTCAGAACGCGTGGGTATGGTTTATCGCGCAGAATATGTCGTTTACGCTCTGCCTTATGGCAATATACTACGCGCTGAAAAATAAAGCCAGCTTATCGCTTGCGTTTTGGGCGTGCGCGGTAGGCTGCCGTCCGCTGACAGTTATATTTATACCCATTCTGCTATATCTTATCTATAAATCACATATGACCGAATACCCCGATGACAAAATTACCGATATAATCAAAAAGTGCTTTACGGCGGTTATTCCTATGGTTATTATCGCGCTGTCGTATATGATTTTGAATTACGCGAGATTCGGCAATATTACGGAATTCGGTCATAATTATTTGCCCGAGTTTATGCGCGTGGAAACGGGACAATTCAGCCTGTCTTACATAAAGGAAAATATTCTTTCCGTTGTAAGACTGCCCGAAATATCTGACGGGAAATTCGTCTATCCCACAACGGACGGTATGTGTATGTTCTTTGCAAGTCCTATTTTCATTTCGTATATTGTATACACTGTACGCTCGTTCGTGAAGAAAACAAACACGAATAAGCCGCTGACTGTTATGATTATAATTATTTCAATATTGTATATAATCGCTCTTACCGCTCACAAGACAATGGGCGGCTCGCATTTCGGCAACAGATACACAAATGACGTTCTTCCGATTGCATTTTTAGGATTGCTGCTTACCTTCTCAAAGGACGGCAAATGGAAAAATATCAATTATCCGCTTATGTTTATGGGTGTCGCATTAAATGTTATCGGAACAGCTATGTATTATATATAGCTCAGAATACTTTAATCAATAAATAAAATTATTAACAGGCAAGGTGAAAAGATCGACAAAATAAGCCTTATAGTCCCCTGCTACAATGAGCGGGACGCAATACCGATTTTCTACGAAAAAATTTCCGAAACAGCAGACATGATGAGCGGAACGGAATTTGAATATATTTTTGTAAACGACGGCTCGCGCGATGATACTCTTGGCGTTATAAAAGGTCTTGCGGAAAAGGACAGCCGCGTAAAATATGTATCGTTTTCGCGCAACTTCGGCAAAGAAAGCGCGATGTACGCAGGTATGGAATACTCCTCCGGCGATTACGTTGTTATTATGGACGTGGATTTACAGGACCCGCCCTCGCTTCTGCCCCAAATGTACGCCGATTTAAAAGGCGGCGAATACGACTGCGTCGCTTCAAGACGCGTGGACAGAAAGGGCGAGGCAAAAATCCGCTCGTTCTTTGCACGTTGCTTTTATAAAATTATAAATAAAATCTCACAAACCGAAATCGTAGACGGCGCGAGGGATTTCAGAATGATGACGCGTCAAATGACGGACAGCGTTTTAAATCTCGGCGAATACAACCGCTTTTCAAAGGGTATATTTTCATGGGTCGGCTATAATACAAAATGGCTCGAATACGAAAATCGGGAGCGCGTAGCGGGCGAAACAAAATGGTCTTTTATAAAGCTGTTTAAGTATTCGCTTGACGGAATTATGGGCTTCTCCACAATGCCGCTTGCAATAGCCTCGTTTATCGGACTGATGTTCTTTTTTGCTTCGATTGTCGGGATAATATTTATAGTGGTGCGGCAGCTTATATGGGGCGGCAGCGCCTACGGATGGGCATCGATGGTCTGCATAATGCTTTTGGTAAGCGGAATACAGCTATTATGCACCGGCATAGTAGGGCAGTATTTGGCAAAGGCATACCTTGAGGTTAAGAGGAGGCCTATCTACATAGCCAAGGAAACAAATATAGAAATGGATAGGCGTGATTAAAATGTTTATTTACGACCCGGGTGGGTGGAACACCCGCCCGAATTATGCGTTTAATCGCCGGGAAACGGGCGGCCAATGACGCCCCTACGCTGCTGCGCGTCACGCCCCTAAATAAACATTTATCGCATAAAAATTTTTTGGGGAGGAATAAAAAATGTTGGGAATATTGGTGTATTTATATTTTCTTTTTATCGGATATGCCTACAGCTGTTATGTGTTTAAGGAAAAGGACATATATTTTCGCGGCTGGATGGGCGGGATATTCGGTAACGTGCTTCTTATGGCGGGTATCGTGATACCATCGTTTATATGCGGCTTTACATATTTGAGTCACATTATTTTGATAGTGCTCGCGGCTCTTCCGCTTGCGTATTTTATAAAGAAATCGGGCGTTGAGGAATTTCGGACGCTGTTCTGTTCGGTAAGCGGCAAAAGCGCCGAGGGATTGCCGGAGCTTCCGGGAAAGAAAAGGGGAAAAGCCGTCGCTGCGCCGAGCGCGGAGAGGATGTGTATGGATTGGAAAATCCTTGTGTTTCTTGTGCTGCCGATAGCAATTGTAATATGGATTTTGCTCACAAATCACATACTCGCGCCCGACGGCACGGGCGCCGTTACAACGGGACAAAGCACCTATGGGGATTTGCGCCTGCATTTGAGCTTTATAACGAGCATAGCCGAGCAAAAGACTTTTCCGCCGGACTACAGCATAATGCCCGGTAATGTTATCGGATATCCGTTCTTCGTGGATATGCTCTCTTCAAGCCTGTTCCTGTTCGGAACGCCGTTAAGGTGGGCGGTGCTTGTGCCGAGCTATATTATATCCCTGCTTCTGGTCGGCGGATTTTATATCGTCGCGTACTCACTCACAAAAAGACGCGCCGCGGCGGCACTTGCGACTGTGCTGTTTTTCATAAACGGCGGATTGGGATTCGCGTACTTTTTCGAGGGCGCGAAATCGGACAGCTCCGTGTTTACACAAATATTTACGTCGTATTATCACACGCCGACAAACGCACGCAGCAGTGATTTTTATAAAAATATTCACTGGGCGAACACAATATGCGATATGATAATTCCGCAGAGAACCACAATGGCGGGCTGGTGCATGCTTCAGCCGACAATTTGGCTTCTTACCGAGGCGGTGAAAACCGGCAAGCGGAAGCTCTATATAATTTTAGGAATAATTTCCGGATGTATGCTTATGATTCACACGCATATGCTTTTGGCGTTCGCCATGATATGCGCGGTGATGTTTTTCCTGTATCTTATCGAGCAAAAGGGCGCAGAGGCGAAAAAAGCGTTTGTATTGAATTGGGTAATTTTCGGCGGCATAGCCGTGGTGCTTATCGCGCCGCAGTTCTTTGTGTGGACGCTGAGACAGACGAGCGGCGGGTCGTTCCTTTCGTTCCATTTTAACTGGGAGAATAATAACGGCTCGATGACAGATCCGTATTTATGGTTCTATCTGAAAAACTGGGGTATTACGGCGCTCTTTGCGGTGCCTGCGGTATTGACCGCGCCGAAAGACAATAAAAAGCTTATCGCGGGCGCGGCACTTGTGTTTGTTGTTGCGGAGCTTGTGCTGTTCCAGCCCTTGACATATGATAACAATAAAATGTTTTTTGTTCCGTATATGATTCTTGTCATATTGGTTGCGGCGTGGCTTGTCAAGATGTGGGATGCGCTTAAAAACGTCAAAGGACGCGCATATTTGGCAACAATCGTTATAGCCGCGGGAACGCTTTCCGGTGCGCTTACGATTTGCCGAGAGTACGTCAGCGGCACAAACTCGAACTACGGAAAATATCAGATGTTTTCCGCCGATGAGATGGAAATGGCTGAATATATAAGGGAAAACACGCCGTCGGACTCGGTGATATTGACGAGCGATTCATTTGCGTCACCCGTATACGCGCTTACGGGCAGAGATATATTTGCCGGTCCCGCTAATTTCGTAGGCACGCACGGGCTTTCGGACGGATACGAGCAAAAACTTTCCGAACTGGATAATGCCTACAGCGGCACATATGAAGAGCTTTTGGAATTCTGTGAGGAAAACGGTATCGACTATGTATATGTGGGCAGGGAGGAGCTGAGCAGCTCGGATTTCAGCGTCAACACCGACACCATCGACCGGCTCGAGCTTGTATATTCCGTAGGCAGTGAGAGCTTGTATAATATACTATATTAAGACTCCGCTATGGTCAAAGGTTGGCATAACAGCAACGGCAGCGGGAGAGGCATTTTTAATTGCGGCACCCGGAAACTACAGAGCAGATTCAACGGCGGATTTTGCCGAATACTTAAATCGTTTTCTCGATATCGCGGAAAACAGGTGGGAGCTTTTAGGATGTATGTTTATCCTTATCGGCGTAACATTTATTATATATTGGATAAGTAAAAAGGAGAAATAAACTTTAAACGCGAACTGTTTGTTCCGTGCGCGTATTCCGCGGCGGCTCTCGCGATGGCGGCAATTATGATTTTCGCCCCTTTAAGACCGGACAGAACATTGTTTGCAACAACTGTGTTTATTATAATTGTGTTTGCCCGTCTGTACACGGATATTAGTTTTCCGTAAATCTTCGCTAAATCTGTAAATCAAGGAATTGCCGTGATGCTTTGCGTTGATGTAATAGGATTCGGCACGTCCTATGTTTTTCAATTTAATTTGATAAATGAGAACTACTCACAAGTTAAAAAGGGAATTGAAATTCAGTAAGGGGCTTTGCCCCATCATTCAACGTTTCACTGGCGGATTGTACCGCCACTGAAAAAAGTAAGTGGAACCCGCCGCCTATAGAGGCGGGGACATCTTACCTTTAGTTATACATGAGGCAAAGGAAAACGGCGAAACAACCGCGGTAATTCCGAAGCTGCATCCCTCGGACATCTCTTATGACCCATTTAACGGAACCGTATACCCCAACGAAAAACGCTCCAAATGGAAGTCGTTCCTAAAAACGTACTCATCATACGCCGTCTCAAAACCATACTGTTGTATCTGCTGATAGATGTTATCGGCATTTCGGAAGTGCTTGCGCCGATTATTATGTTTATCGTAGTGCCCATTAATTTTACGCTGAACAAATTATGGGTGTTTAAAAGCTGATAACATCGCGTATCAATTTATCACCAATTCAACCGGACAATGATCCGAGCCGAAAATGTCGGTATGGATGTCCGCCGAAACAAGACGGCTTTCCAGTCTTTTTGAAGCGATAAAATAATCGATACGCCAACCCGCGTTTTTCTCGCGCGATTTAAACATATATGACCACCACGAATATATACCCTCCCTGTCGGGATAGAAATATCTGAACGTGTCGATAAATCCGCCGTCTAAAACGGCGGTGAATTTTTCGCGTTCATCATCGGTAAATCCTGCGTTTTTGCGGTTTGTTTTCGGATTTTTCAAATCGATTTCCTTATGCGCCACATTTAAGTCGCCGCAGAAAATCACCGGCTTTTTACTGTCAAGCCCCTTTACGTAATCCAGGAACGCGTCCTCCCAAGTCATGCGGTATTCAAGGCGCGTAAGCTCGCGCTGCGAATTGGGCGTATAACAGGTTATAAAATAGAAATCGTCAAATTCAAGGGTGATAACTCTGCCCTCTCTGTCATGCTCCTCTATTCCGATACCGTATGAAACGGATACAGGCTCCGTTTTTGAAAACGCAGCTGTTCCCGAATATCCCTTTTTTTCGGCGTAATTCCAGTACGCGTGATAACCCTCCGGATTAAAATCAATCTGACCCTCCTGCAGCTTTGTTTCCTGAACGCAGAAAATATCCGCGTCCGCGGAATTAAAATATTCCTCAAATCCCTTTGTCATACACGCGCGCAGACCGTTTACATTCCACGAAATAAATTTTTTCATAGGCTCTCTCCTTAATAACTAAAAGTAAGATGTCCCCCGCCTCTATAAGCGGGGACATCTTTGCATAAGCTTATACTATCATAAAATATCTATTATTTCAACATTTATTTTTGCGGTGTATTGTTTCGTCCTATGCGCATTGCCCAAATCGGGAATAATGATTTCATCAACAATAATTCTGTGTCCGCAAAAGCAGCACGTTTTTTCCCGCAGATCAATCACCTCATTACATATATTTTAAGGGATGTTCCCTTAAAAGTCAATAAGG
>JAJBTG010000184.1 GCA_020860985.1 Oscillospiraceae bacterium | reverse complement strand
AAAGGCAGATAGTCGCCGCGATTTCGACATACGGCGTACTGATTGTTATGATGTTCATGGGGAACATTGCCTCGTCGATTTCAAATGATGTGATTGCGAAAATCCTGCTTTGGCTTTCGCCCATGCAGAGATTTTCGGAGTTCACAATGGGCATTTTAAATCTTGAATCCGTTGTGTACTATATAAGCGTTATAGTGTTGTTTCTGTTTTTGACGGCATCCGTGTTTGAGAAGCGCCGCTTGAAGTAAGGAGGGGTTGGGATGAATAATTTGAAAAAGCATAAATTAAACTTCTCTTTGATGATTGTCGGAGCGATTGCGGTTATTATTCTTGTAAACGTATTTGTCACAATGCTGACAAATAAGCTTCCGATAAAGCTTGATATGACGGCGAACGGCGTTTACAGTATATCCGACCAAACGATTGAATTTTTGAAAACCTATGACAATCCCACGGATATATATATTTTGGCGAGCGAAACCGAGCAGGACGAAAATGTCCGCGCTGTTCTCGACAAATACGCGGAGAAAAATTCAAATATTAAAATAACCAATATAAATGTGGATTCCAATCCCACTTTCGGAAGAGATTATGTGGAAAACGGGGAAAGCCTCACGGCTAATTCGGTTATAGTTGACGGCGGCGAACGATTTAAAATGTACGAGCTTATCGATTTGTACGGCATAAACGAGCAATCCGGCTCAGTAAATTCACTTAATGTGGAGAGTAAGATTACCTCGGCTCTTAAATATGTGTCGAGCGATGAAACGCTCAAGGCATACTTCGTAAAGGGGCATAACGAAACGGATTTAACCTCGGGAGCCGTACAGAAGCTTACAGATGAAAATTACGAGGTAAGCGACATAAACCTTGTTACGGAGGATATTCCCGACGATGCTTCGCTTATAATAATCGCGGCTCCGACGACCGACTTTTCTACGGCGGAAACCGCTAAGCTTGAATCCTATCTTTCAAAGGGCGGCAACGCGCATTTCTATTTTGATATAAAAAGCATAGGACTTACCAATTTGTACGATTACCTGAGAAGCTGGGGAATAGAGGTGCATGATGACGCCGTGGTGGAAACCAATATAAGCGAAAACGCGGTTGCGCTGAGCGGCTCCAATATGTATCTGATAATTCCCGAAATCAAGTCCAACGAGCTTACCGACAGCATAATTGAAAATAAGCGCACGCTTGCGTATTTCCCGTATTCAAAATCAATAAAGGTGCTTTTTGAGTCGAGCGGAGATGTTTCGGTTGTTCCGCTGCTTTCGAGTACAAGCGACGCGTATACTACCACCAACTTTGACGATAAGACGAAAACCGACGAGGATGAAACGGGAGAATTTACGGTAGCGGCTCTCGCGGTAAATTCAAAATACGGTTCGGTAATCTATGTTTCAGGCAATACAATGCTGATGTCCATTCCGCCGAAGCAGGTTTCAAACGGCTTCGGGTTTGCGAATTACGATTACTTTATGAATATAAATAATCTTATGACCGGCAGCACGGAAAGCTTTGATGTGGGCGGAAAGACTCTTGTCGGAAACGTAATTACGATTAAGCCGATTCAGCAGCTTGTTATCGGATTTATATTCGCGATTCTTATTCCGGCCGCGGCCTTGATAATAGGTATAGTTATCTGGTTCAAGAGGAGGCGTTTGTAATGAGCAAGTCCACACGAAATATAATCATAATAGCGGCGGCGGTTGTGCTTCTTGCGGCGGGAATATTTTTTGTAGGACGTTTGGATACTTCCGAGGACACCGTTTCCGCAACGCCGGAGCCGTCATATACGGTTTATTCGGCGGATACGTCGGATATTGCTTCCGTTATTGTTAAAAATCCGGAGGAGACGATTGAAGCAAATAATCTCGGCGACGGTGCCTGGACGATTAATAATATGAGCAATGACGATATTGACAAATCAAAGGCATATACGCTTGTAAGCACGGTATCAAAGATAATTTCAAAAAACAAGATTGAGGAAAATCCGTCGGATTTATCCGAATACGGATTGTCCGAACCATCGGTTACGGTTACGATAAAGAAAAACAGCGGCGAGGAAAACACACTGTATGTCGGAGATAAGAGTCCGACGTTGGGAGAGTATTTTATAATTCTTGACGGTGACAACACCGTATATACGCTCTACAATTATAAGGTAGAAACACTTATGAATCCGCTCAGCTATTACAGTGATTTCAACCGTTTCAGCGTTGTGATAGACGATATAAACAGAATTAAAATCGAACGTGACGATGAAACGATAGAAATGAAAATCATGGATGATGTGTCCAATACCTTGAGCAATGTTTGGGAAGTCGTAAAACCGTATGAGAGTACCGCGAATGACGAATACATTGACAATAATGTTTTAACCGCAATCGAGGAGTTGAAATTTAACAATCTTGTGACGGAGGACGGCGATTACGGAATGTCTTCGCCGACCGCAAAAATTACGCTCACGGTAAAGCCTTACGATAACGCTACGGGCAAATACGGCGATGAGTATACCGAGGTGTTCACAATCGGAAAGGTGAGCGGAGATACGGCTTATGTAAGCTATAACGACAAGGTTTATGAGGTAAGCAGCGAATCTGTTGATTTTGCAAACGCGCCCTCGTTCAACTTTTTGAACAAGTTACAGGGGCTCGTGGATATATCGCTTGTGGACGGAGTTTCGGTGAGCTTCGGCGAAAATAATGACAGCCTTGAAATTATACGCAGCGGCGACGATATGTCGTTCAAGCTCAACGGCGGCGACGCGGATTACAAGCTTACAAAAAGTATGTATCAGGCGATTATTTCTCTTGCCGTAGACGGAATATACAGGGGTGAGAAATTGGGCGATACCGTTCTTAAATTTGAATATGACGGAATTAAAAGAGCCGATGATACCACGGTTGAATTTAAGTCGATAAACGATTTAAGCTGCGCGCTTGTCAGAAACGGGAAAGCCGAATTTACAATAAAGAAAAATAAATTGGATGAATTTACGCAGCTTTGGCTGGAATATGTTGAGGATCCGAATAATGAAGGAGAAGAAGATGAGTAATCTATGGGGCGGAACTATACCGCATTTCAACAAGGACATTGATTTCATACCGCAAATAACCGAATATCCGGCGGATTCCGCCGGAGCGGTCGTAGTATTCGCGGGCGGCGGATACGGTATGCGCGCGGAGCATGAGGGACCTGTAATAGGAGAATGGCTTCGGACGTTGGGAATTACGGCGTTTGTGGTTGATTACAGAGTCGCGCCTTACGCGCATCCCGCGCAGATAAGCGACGCTATGCGCGCGGTCAAATACGTGCGGCACAATGCCGAAAAATTCGGCATTGACAAAAATAAGATTGCCGTTATGGGATTCAGCGCGGGAGCGCATCTTGCCGGAAGCGTTTCGGTTCATTACGATAAAAATATGTATGAGCCGACGGACGAGATTGACGGCGAAAGCTGCCGCCCCGACGCGTCGATTTTATGCTATCCCGTAATCGATATGTTTGAGTACAGACATGACGGCTCGCGTCAAAATTTGATTGGTGAGCGGGCGCTTCATGCCGACAAGGAGCTTATGTCGCTTTACAAGCACGTAACCGCCGACACACCTCAGGCGTTTATATGGCACACCTCATCCGATCAGGCGGTTCCCGTGGAAAATTCGCTGCTTTATGCAGGTGCGTTAAGCCGAGTACAGGTCCCGTTTGAAATGCACATTTATCCGATAGGAAGTCACGGCTTGGGACTTGCAAAGGAGCTCCCGCATGTCGGACAGTGGGCAAAATCGCTTGAAAATTGGCTGAAGCTTATCGAGTGGAAATAAGTCACAAAGGAGATTGAAAATGATTTTCGGAGTGGATTATTATCCCGAGCATTGGGATAAATCGGAATGGAAAAAACAAGCGCGCATAATGCGCGATGGTAATTTTAATACCGTGCGGATTGCGGAATTTGCATGGTGCCGTCTTGAGCCGGAGGAGGATACATTTGATTTTTCGTGGCTCGACGAAATAATAGACATACTCGCCGCCGAGGGCATAGGAGTAATACTCGGAACGCCCACAGCCGCACCGCCGAAATGGCTTGTAAACAAATACGACGTATATATGCGCGATAAGTACGGCAGGCAAAGAGGCTACGGCTCACGGCGCGAATGCTGCGCAAATAATTCCTATTATATTGCGCGAAGCAAAGTAATAGTTGAGCAGCTTGCGAAGCGCTACGGCAAAAATCCCAATGTCATTGCGTGGCAAATAGATAATGAATTCGGCTGCCATCAGAGCACGCGTTGCTATTGCGAGCATTGCGGACGCGAATTTGCGTATTGGCTTGAAAAGAAATATAAAAGCATCGATAGGCTCAATAAAATATACGGAACGGTGTTTTGGAGCCAGGAATACAGCAGCTTCGACGATGTTATTCTTCCTGCCTATACCTCATGCGAGGGTGATTACGGGAAATTACAGGCGCATAATCCGAGCCTTGAAATGGACTTTTATCGGTTCTCGTCAGATTCGTGGGTGCGGTATCAGCAGATGCAGATTGATATAATACGCAAGTATTCGGATTATCCGATAACGCACAATATGATGGGGCATTTTTCGGATATCGATTACCGCAAGCTCGGCGAGCCGCTTGACATTACGGCATGGGATAACTATATCGACAATCAGTGGGATTGCAGCGATTTTGAAAATATATCCATGGCGCATGAGCTTATGCGCGGAGTAAAGAATAAAAATTTCTGGGTAATGGAACAGCAGTCCGGACCCTGCGGTTGGGACAGATTCGGAGGAACTCCAAGACCCGGTCAGCTTAGGCTTTGGACATATCAGTCGATTGCTCACGGCTGTGAGGGACTTTTGTATTTCAGGTTCAGGTCCGCGCCGTTTGGTATGGAGCAGTACTGGCTCGGGGTTGTCGATCATGACGGAGTACCGAGGAGAAGATACTATGAGATAAAGCAGACGGGCGAGGAATTAAAGAAACTCTCGGATATTTTTGTCGGAGCGAAAAACAGCACTGATGTGTTGCTTGTAAAGTCCTATGAGGAGGTATGGTGTCATGAAATAAAGTGCCATACGGAGGGATTCGATTACAGAAATACGCTGTATTCATATTATAGAGCAAATAATCATTTGGGAACAAATCCCGTATGCGGCGGCGAGGATATGATAGGCGGTGAATATAAGGTTATTTATATGCCGGCATATTCGATGGTTTCCGCCGAGGTTGAGAAAAGGCTTGAGGAATATGTTCAAAACGGCGGAACACTTGTACTTACATATTTAAGCGGTACGAGGGATGTGAACAACAATATTGTAACCTCGGCTATACCGGGGCGGCTTCGTAAATTGGCGGGAACATCCGTAGCGGAGTTTGATTCCTCACGAGGTGACGTTGAATTGGGAAACGGTTTCGGTGTTTCAAAATTGTGGCGCGATATATTGGAGCCGGAAACGGCGGATATAAGAGTGTGCTACAACGGCGAATACTATAAGGACAGCGCGGCGGTTACGGTCAATACCTACGGCAAGGGGCGCGTATGGTATGTAGGCTGTGATTTGGAGGAAAGCGCCTTATTGAAGCTTGTAAAAATAATCTCCGATGAAGCGGGCGCGGGGTATATATCCCATCCCGACGGCACGGAAATAATTAAGAGAAGCGTAAACGGCAGGGAATATTTCATGCTGCTTAATTATATGCGGAACGCGATTGATATGGGGATAAGAGGAAAATCCCTTTTGAGCGAAAAATGCTTCGACGGTATTCTCGACGGATACGGAGTAGAAATAATTGATGCGTCTAAATAAATCCGCGTTTCAAAATTTGATCCGCCGCAAATATCCGAAACAGGGCGGCTTCGTTAAATAAAAAATCAGAGTACGTATACTCTGATTTTTTTGTATTCGGCAAGCTTTACCGATTTTATTAAGGATAATTTCCGCTTTGCGCGGACTTTTTAGATTTGAATTTTTATCCATTTTCCCGCTTTAAATCGAACCGCGGCGAAAATATATCTTGCGGCTTGGTCGCCCAGGACACCCATCCATATGCCGATAATTCCCCAACCGAGAGTATATCCGCATAGGTAGGAAACACCGGTTCGTATCAGGGTTACGCTTATCGTGGACGCCATAGCCGTATAGAGCGTGTCGCCCGCGCCGCGCAGGCAACCCATGTATATGACCTGACGTATCTGGAACAGCACGACAAATATAATAACGCGCATAATTCCGATTCCGATATTAACAATTTCCGCTTCTCTGAAGAACAGTCCCATAAGCGTTTTCGCGCCGAAGAAGTATATTATCGCGAGCGATACCGAAATAATTCCGCCCATCATTTGACAAGCCGAGCCGAATTCCTTGGCGCGTTCAGGTTTGCCCTCGCCGAGACTTCGTCCGATGAGCGCTACCGCCGCCGCCTGCAAACCGTCGCCGAAAGCGAAGGACAAACTCATTATATTCATTCCCACCTGGTGCGCCGCCATGGAGGACGTACCTTGATTCGCCGCCATGACCGCCGTCATCATAAATCCTATTCGCATAAGAAGCTGTTCAAAAAATACGCTGTAGCCGACTTTGACTATGTTTTTGAACATATCGAGCGATGGCTTTATATGCTCCTTAATTATGTACGGTATACTTACGAAGCTGTCCGGCTTCATTATCGATATAATACTCATAACGCATGAAACGGCAGTACCGAGAACCGTCGCGATTGCCGCTCCGGTTATTCCGAGAGCGGGGAAGCCTAAATGTCCGTTAATCAGCAGATAATTGAAAATTATGTTAATCGTATTCGATGTAATATTTGTGCGCATGGTGATTTTTGTGTTGCCGGCGCCGCGCTGTGCGGAGTTTATACCCATTTGAATACAGTTGAAAATCATGCCGCCCATGACTATACGGTAGTAGAGAACGGCGCTGTCATGAGTTTCGGGAGTGGAACCGCACAAGCTCATAATCTGCGGAGCGAATATAACGAGCAGAATACTGAAAATTACGGATAAAAGCAAAATAAGCATTATCGCCGTACAGAGAATACCGTTTGCCTCACCGCGTTTTCTCTCGCCGAACCGTCGCGCGGTAAGCGCCGAGAGCGACACATTGATTGCAAAAAATATTGACAGTCCCATAAACTTCGGCTGGGTTGTAAGTCCGATTGCCGCGACGGAGGAGGAGCCGAGGGAGCTTACCATAAGAGAATCGACAAGTCCTGCAAATGCTATGAAAAACGATTCTATTATTGAAGGGATTGACATATTCAGCGCTGTGCGAACTACGTTTTTGTTGTACCTTTTCATAATAAAGTAAAATTCATCTCTTTTCGTGAAAATATATTGACCGATTAGGTTGTGCACTCGGTATATGTATTTTTCAAGTGGCGGAGCAGTTAATATTCGTGTGCGGATTTCATTCCGATGCCGACGTATTATTCATATCGTGTCCGAATTTAACCGCGCCGCCAAATTTGGATTTTAGGGCATCCATGGTTTTTTCGAGGGATTCGCGCTTTTCGCGCTCGATGTTGTCGTCGTCGAAAAGTGAAATTTGTTACGCGATTATGGTTGCGCCGGTTACGGTCATCGTCCTTATCGGATTTTTGAAATTCCATGAACCGCGTATAAGCTCCATTGCCGCGGCGGAGATTTCTTTCGCGAGATATGTCGGGCGCTCCAGCTTTTTCTGACGTGAAATTGTGCGGAATTGCGGGTTCTTAATCTGCACCTGAACGGTGGCGCATTTTACATTGTGTCGGCGCATAAGCTCGGCGATGTTTTCGGAAAGCGAATTTAGCTCGCGGCTGATTTCGTTCTCGGCGGAAATCTCTCGGCTGAATGTCATTCCTTTACCTACCTAATGGATTTCGTCTTTTTCCTAAATCGATTTTACCGGCGAATCATCCAAGCCGTTAGCGTAGGTATACAGCATGGTTCCCGCCTTGCCGAGCCGCTTTTCGAGTGATGATTTATCCGCGGCGGCAAGCTCGCCTATGGTGTTTATTCCCATAAGGGACAGCGCTCCCGCTGTGGTTTTTCCGACATATAGGAGGTCTTTCGCGGGTAGAGGGAAAATAAGCTCCCGCCAATTTTCGCGGGAGAATACGGTGGTTGCGTCCGGCTTTTTGTAGTCACTGCCGAGCTTTGCAAAAACCTTGTTAAATGACACGCACTCGGAACTTGTAAGACCGATTTCCTCTTTTATTCTTGCGCGAAGCTCGTCGGCGATTGTCTTTCCGTCACCGAAAAGTCTGCGGCTTCCCGTAACGTCAAGCCACGATTCATCGATTCCGAACGGCTCTACAAGGTCTGTATACTGCTTATAAATATCATTTATGCGCTTTGAATAGCGTCGGTAGACATCATGGTGCGGCGGAACAATTACAAGCTCGGGACACTTTTGCTTTGCCTGCCATATTGTTTCGGCGGTCATAATATTGAACGGCTTCGCAAGCTCGTTTTTACCCAAAATAATACCGTGACGACTTTCGGGGTCGCCGCCGACAGCCATGGGTACATTTTTCAATTTCGGATTCAGCGCGCACTCAACGGACGCAAAAAAGCCGTTGCAGTCGCAGTGCAGAATAGTCCTGTCCATAAATTCACCGCCTTGTGTAACAGATACGCCGATAGTCGGCGGTTAAGTCCCGCCGTTTCTCGCCCGCGGAGCCGCACCTAATTTGGGCACGCGGTTCCGTATTAATTTAGTTGAATAAGGGGCTTTGACCCGTCATTCAACGTTTCAGTGGCGGATTGTACCGC
>JAJBTG010000155.1 GCA_020860985.1 Oscillospiraceae bacterium | reverse complement strand
CTATGGAATCGCGCGTATATCTACCTCAATTCGTACGGCGGCATTACCGTCAATCGCTGCGCGGAATATATCTTGCTATGCTCGACGCCATCTTTGCAATCGGCATTGTATTCAGCCATATATGCCCGGGACCTGTGATAATCGTGTTGAACAGTCCCTCGCCGCCCATAAACTTATTTTTCAGTCCTTTTACCGACTGTACACCCATCGTGCAGGTTTCGGTCATTGCCGCAAGGTACCTTGTCGATACTATCATATCCTCTCCCGCCGCAAGCCCGTATTCCTTGACATAGCCGTCAAATTCCACAAACGCGGTTCCGTTTCCGGATAGGCGCTGCATTACAAATCCCTTGCCGCCGAAAAGACCGGTGCTCATCTGCTTTTGCACATATGCCGACATCTGCACACCCGCCGTGGATGCCAAAAACGCCGACCTCTGCGTAATCAGCTCATTGCCGGGAGCAATCTCAAACGCGCGAATACATCCCGGAAACGCGGAAGCAAACGAAATAATTCCGCTTTTGCCCTCTGTGGTATAGTGGTTCAAAAACAACGTTTCGCCCGAAAACGCTCTGCCCAATGCCTTGCCCACTCCGCCGTTCGATATGGTTTCCATTTTCATGTTCGGCGTCATCCATGCCATTGCGCCGCCCTCACACAGGAGCGTTTCTCCCTAGTTCAGCTCACAAATGACCGCCGGTAAAGGCTCTCCCTCAATCGAATACTTCATAATGATTTTCCTCTCTTTCTTAATTTATTTCAATAAGGGGCTTTGCCCCGTCATTTATTTAGACAGGTCAAAGCTCTTAACAATATCCAACGGGCGCATATCGCTTACGCCGTCCCATATAAAGAGCTTTGCCGATGCCGCGTTTTGAGTGTCGGCGAACATTTCAAAGTCATATTCAACCGTTTCCGCCGCGCCTATGCTTACGCTTTGGATTCCCGCCGCAATAAGCGCGCCGTCCTCGTCATAGAACGCGATTACCGCGTCGCCGTTCACGGCGCTGTCGCCGGTATTATTCAGCTCTACCGTTGCCGCCGTCATATTCTCTACCGCGGTATAGTCCGTCATATTTGCAATCACCGTGCCGACTGCGTTTGAAAGCTCAATCTCCGTTGAGTTTAATGCCATATCATATACAGATATGGTTATATCGTTCGTATCCCATCCGGAAATATCAAATTCAGCCGTATACTCGCCACCCTTTTCTGCGTCCGGAACGGAGGTTTTAACAGCCTGCCTACCCCTTCCGTCGGTGTAGATTATATCAACGAAATAGAGATAGTTGTTATCGCTCGCGGAAACATAGAGCGTATCGCCGTCAATCGAAGCGCCCATTACTTTCGGAGCGACTCTGTCAATTGTAACCGGCAGCTCAAAGCTCTCGGTTTCCGCGCCGTCATAATTAAATTCACCGCTCACGGTAAGAGTATAATCGCCGTCCGGCAGTCCCATTTCGTCAAGCCTTTTAAGCTCCGCAGGTCCAAATACGGCAGCCATATATTTCGAGAACACTGATGAGGAAGTTCTGACAATATCAAAATCTCCGCCGGTCAATTCAAGTGTCAGATTTTTAACCGCCCGCCATGATGTAAATAACAATCCGACACTGTCCGCCATGCCGTCGCCGTTCGGGGATATGGCAATCATATCCCTGTTATATTCCCCGTTCGCGTCCACGCCTAAATTGTAATAATATGTTGTGCCGCCCGACGCTAAGTGGGAGTACAAATATGTGCCCGCAAGATTGGTTGTACTCGCGTCATACAAAACACTTCCGCCCTCGTCGTACATTGTGTTATCGAAAATCGGGACGGATGTCCAGTCGCCGTGAAAGCCCGTAAACGGCATACTGATAGTCGGAATATCACTCTCGCCGCTTACCGCAAGGGTTACAAAACCGTCGATATAAAATCCGTTGGTGAATATCTCGCTGTTCGCCGCAAGCTCATCACTGTCAAGAGTAACCGTTATGCTTACCTCTGTTTCACTGTTCGCGTCAACCGTGACGCTCTTAGGTGCGTCACTATCGAGAACCGTTAAACGAACGGCGTTATCCGGAACAACATAGTAATTTCCATCCCCGTCATCTTGATAACCGTCGGTTAAAACGTCAAGTGTTACGCTGTCGTAGGTGACCGCCGTGTCCGTCAGATTTTTAACCGTAAAATCAAGCGTAAAGCTGTCATCAATTCCATCGCTAAGGCTTAGCTTTGATTTGCCGTCGGAGCCTACAAATATCGCCGGTGTTTTCATCGCCGCCGCGGTATTTACCATACCCGCGCCTTGAACGCGCGGCGAATACGGAACGACCTCGCCGTCGGCATTTTCCGGCTGTTCCATTATATCCGCCGCAGACATAAGCATATTCTCTATCAAGCTCACGCGTTCGCCGCCGCTTACATCGATTTCGTTTTTGTCAAGATATTCATTCATCAATGCCGCAACTCCCGTAATATGTGGAGCCGCCATAGATGTGCTGCTCTTATTCCCATATTGGTCATTGGGTATGGATGAATATATACTTCCGCCCGGCGCCGTAATTTCCGGCTTTAATTCAAGCGTTTCATCAACGCCGACCGACGTAAAATATGACATAGTACCGGCATTGTCAGCTTCCTTACAGATGCTCGTTATCTCATGAACCGTTACGGTCTTCGTTTCGGCGTCCCTTAAATACTCGCCCATTGATTTTTCAATCACAATAGCGGAAAGGGAAAGCCCGGCATCCGTTTCAATGAGGTTTGATACGCCGTCCGATGTGTTGTAAATAATCACCGCCGCCGCGCCCGCGGCTTTCGCGTTGTCCAATTTTTCGACAAATGTATTTTCTCCGCGCGCTATAAGCGCGATTTTGCCGTTTACATCCACGTCCTCAAAATCCTCGGCATATCCCAATCCGCAATAGACATATTCAAGAGTTTGCCCCGCGAAATCCGTGTCAAAGCTGCTGCCGGAAAACATATTTTTATAATAGATTTTTGTACCGTCCGCTGCCTCAAGAGTACCCAAATCCACAAAATTATAAGAATTATTTGCCGACGCGACCGAGGTGACCGCGCTGCAAACTGCCGCTACTCCCTCCGTGGAATAATCGGGTGTCGCCGCGTCGGCGGTGTACATATTATATCCGATTCCGGAATTGCCCGCGGAATTGATAATCATAACGCCCGCGTTTCTCGCGTTTTCAAACACTTCGCCGTAAATTGAAGTGGACGCCTCTGACATATAGGCATCGCCATAGCTCATATTTACCGCACAAACACCGAGCTTTACAGCGTCGTCCAAAGCCGCGACGCCCGCCTCCACATCAACCGTGCTGCCGCCTGTGCCTACTTTCATAAGCACAAGCTGCGCCTCGGGCGCAACTCCCGAAAATGTATATTCAATCGAATCGCCGTTTTCATCATTCGCGCTGACAGAAGCGCCGCTTCCCGCGGCAATTCCCGCGACGTGTGTTCCGTGATAAGCGGCGGTGTCGCTTGTATATGTATCAGCCGTGTTATTTATATAATCATACGCGAACGGTATCTTCTCGCTTTTATAGACCTGATTTGCCGCAACGTCAACATTCATCGTGTTTTCATCTAAAATATTCGCCACGTCGCTTTTTGAAAGCGATGGATTTACCGGAGCGGTACTGAAAAATTCATGTCCCAAGTCAAACTCGGAATCGATTATCGCGATAACCTGCCCCTCACCGGTATAGCCATCCGCGGCAATGCCGTCCGCCGTTTGCGTCGGAAGCGACGAGGTCATCTCAACCGCGCTCGCGAGATTTATCTGCATTTCCTACGCGACAATTACATTTTTTACTCCGTCGATAGCCTTTATTACGTCCATCTTGATCCTCAGCGCGACGATTGAAAAGCCGTTTAATACCGCCGTGTAGGTGTAGCCCTTGCTCTCCTTTACCTTTGCTTCGCTTTGAATATCGCTCAGCACCTTCGCCTGCGCTTTCAAAATCTCGGTTTCCTGTTCCTGCGCCTCCTCGGTGCCTATGTAATCCGTGCCAAGCTCCGCCGCCGCGTCCGAGGCAAGAAGTGCGTCGCCCTCAACCTCTACTATGAATGTGACGGTTTCGTCGCCGTCATACACCGCCGCGTTCTCAATCGGAAGCGCCGCGAATACCGCATTCGCGGTAAGCGACAGCGCAGCCGCCGCCGAAACAAATACTGTTATAATTTTTTTTATCATCTTTTCCCTCCTCCTAATCGTTACGGAGATAACTCCTAAAGCAAGAAAATTATAGTTCTAACAAGCTCTGATTTTTACTGTGTATTTTATTCTATATTTTTAACAAGTCTTAAATTATCAATCTGCACCCATTCGTCGGCGTGTGCGTCGGAGTAAAGACCGACGGTGCATTTGCCGTCTGTGACGGCTATGCTGTCCGAGATAACAATTTCTGTCCATTCGTCGGACGGCAGCTTAACGCTTTTACTGTACTTTTCTCCGCCCGACTGAGCGTACAGACTGCATACATTCTGTCCGCCGCTGCTCTTTACCCAAGCTGTCATGGTGTATGTCCCATCGGGCAAACCGTCAATATCCTGACTAAGTTCCGCGATATAATCCTCGGGCGCGGTCTGCTGCCATACAAAGTTTCCGGCGTACTGTTTTCCCGAGAGGTTGCTGTTTGCGTAACCGCCCACATTATCGCGCGCCGTCCAACCCGCGGGAGCGGTCGTGGTTTTTCTGTCAGCCTCAAATTCGGAATTTGCAATGTAGTTATTACCCTCTCCGACTTCCCAAGTACCTTTTTCCGCGTCGAGCTTCCACTGATGAACATCGTTAAAGTACGGAACATCACCGTTCATTGTAATCGGTATCCACTGGTTGTAGCCTATGCCGTTTCCGGCAAAGTCCGCCCAACGGTCACCGCAGTACATTACAAGGTCCTGCTCACTTCCGTGGATTGTCACATAAAATCCGGCTTGTGAATTATGCGCGAAGCTGCTGCGGCTGCCATCCATAATACGCGCCAACCCCGTGTCGGCATTGTAGTCGCCCAATATACTGTCGGCTTTCAGGTAATATACTCTCGACGAGTTCCAACCGTACAAATCCGAGCCGGTGAAGTAATATTTATCGCCGTATCGGAACATACAGTTTCCCTCAATACCTGTCTTGTCCTTTTTCCGGATTTCTCCGTTTTCATCCACATAGCTTCCGTCCTCGTCATGGAACAGCATCTTAACATTATCATAGTCAAAATCCAAAAAGTCCGACTCTCTGAGCGGAATCACATACTGATACACTCTTCCGTTTCCGCTCGAGCATATCATATACGCTTTGCCGTCCTCATCCATGAATATCATCTGGTCGCCGGTATACCCGTTTTCCACGGGTACGGTGCCTGTGAATATATGGTCGGTTTCAAACGGTCCTGTCGGACTGTCGGAGGTCGCGAACAATGTGCCCGGCGCATATTGAGAAATCAACACATATTTTTTTGTGTTCTCGTTGTAGCACACGCCCATACGTCCTGCCCAACCCTCGCAGGGTTCGTCAAACACATTGCCCTCGAATTTCCAGTTTACCAAATCATCGGAAGAGTAACAGGTAAATGCCTCAAACGCCGCGTTTCCGGCAATGCCGTCTTGAGGCCTCTCCGCATAAACAGGCGCTTCCTTGTACTTTATGCCGTACCAGTAATATTTGTCGCCAAACTTATATATGCCGCCGCCCTGCGAATAGATATTATTGCCGTCAGTATCTTTAAAGAAGGTGTCGTTCGTTATTGTGTTGTCGGATACTTTTACGTTTACGGTGCATTCTGCGCTGTGCTCTCCGTCGGCAGTAACTGCCGTAATAACTGTTGTTCCCTCGCCTTTCGCGGTTATAACGCCGTCGGTAACAACCGCGATACTTTCATCGTCCGATTTCCATACCGCGTCCTTGACATTCGCATGAATCGGATAAACGGAGTCAATTTCTACAAGCTCAACGCTTGTCCTGTCAAGAGTGATATTATCCGACGCCGAGTCCTTTGATACGGTAATCCTACAGCTGTCGGTCAAGCTGACTGATTTTGCTGTTATTTCCACAGTGCCTATACTCTTCGCTGTAACAATACCGTTGTCTGAAACCTCCGCGACAAGCTCGTCCGAGCTTTCCCATGCAACATCATTGTCGTATGCGAATTCGGGCATCAAAACCGCGTCAAGCGACTGTATGTCATCGACATTCATATCAAGCTCATGCTCCGATAATGTCAGGCTTTTCGCCTTACCGATTGACTTGCTCTCGCCAAGCGCGCTGTCCTCATCATATACAATTTCCTGTGATTTTGACTGAAGTCCGTTTTCGTCCAAAAGATAGCTTTTTACCGTATACGTGCCAAAATCGTTGACTTTTGAGAAAGTGCCGCTTTCGGATTCGGATATAAATCCTGTCAGCTTTTTGTCCTCGTCGTACAGTGCGGTACCGAAATATGAACTGCTGTCCTTGTAATTTGCCGAAAAGCTTACAGCGCCTTCGCCGTCAACACCCATCATCAGGCGTGAAATATAGCTGTCCTTTTCTTTTAGCGTTATATCGTCAACATACACATTTACTAAGTCCCATAGATTGAAGTATGCAAGATAGTCCTGTGTGTTTGAACATTCAAATTCAACAACAGCGGTTTGCCAATCCTCACTGACAGAAATCTTATCCGTCTTTACCTGGTAGCTCGCGGGCCAATCCTGCGAACCATCGTCAAAGCCTATATCTACAACACATTCCTCATCAGCGCGTATAGCAAAGCTAAGCTCATATGTAACATTTCTTTTAAGCGTTATACGCTGTGCCAGCTTTGCGCTTTTAAATCTGATAGCTCCGCTCCCCTCGTATATATTGTCCGTTATCACGTCTACGGGATATTCGCTTTCGTAATACCAACCGCCCGAATCTTTAAATCTCCAGCCCGTTGTACCGAGCGCCTGCTCCTCGCAATCTCCGTTTATAAGTAGGTTGTCCGTACCTTCGTCAGCCGCTGCCGCCGTGCCGAGCAGCAAAAATGCCGCGGTAAGTACATATGATATAATTCTCTGTGGCGCTTTCATAACTAACTCCTTCCATTTGAAATATTCCATATAGATTAATTATACCACTATCGTATCGATATTTCAAGCATTTATCACCCGCCGCATTCAATAAGGGGCTTTGCCCCGTCATTCAACGTTTCAGTGGCGGATTGTACCGCCACTGAAAAAAGTAAGATGTCCTCCGCCTATAGAGGGGACATCTTACTTTTAGTTATTTAAGTTAAAATGACAGGATTCGCCCCTCATTGAATTTCCCTGATGGGAACAATGAGTATTGATAGCTTGTGTAGACGGGCTTTCCGGCAGCTATCGAAGCTATATATCATAAGACTATACTTTTCAGACACACTGCCGGATTAACATGAAAGATAAGCTATTCCCTTTGCTATGTGTTTATGAATCCTCGTATTTCCGTTCCAACTCGTCCATCTCAGGGTCGTTATGCACCTGACTAATGTCGGAGTTTAAAATTTTTATTGTGTTCTCATCCTCAATATTTTTCTGTTCTTTACGCTTTTTCCACCAAATGAATGCTATTATTGCAAGAATGACAACAGCGGCGCATATTGCGACATACACTATAGGAGAAGTGGTTTTTGTCATAATGCGTTTGCCCGCGTCTTCAAATGCGTCGGCAAAGAGTTCATCATCTGTTCGGTTGGAATAGAAATAAGCATCAATATAATCCATCAGGATATTACAAGCTTCCTCATCCATGACGATTTTTGCTTGACTTCCGCATTCATACCACATACTGTAGTTTGTGCCGCCGTCCAAACAATGGAATAATAACAATATATGTCCCTCATCGGGGCATAATTCGGTGTATAGCTCGGACGTGTATGTTGCCATATCATCTTCCGAAGGCGATTTAGAGCCGTTTACGGTGTCAGTAATGTACAATAGGGGATGTACACCGGTTTTGTTATAAAAGCTTTTAAGACCGTTATTTACAGTGGTTGAGTTTCTTATCCAATTTAGTTCATCCACGTAGAATTCGGTGCTTACGGTAGCGGACGCATCAAGCTTTGTACGATTAATTGTTGACTTGGTAATATCCGAGCTTGAGAATGCATTGTATGGAATAATACATATTGCTATTACGATTAGTACCATTATTGTCAAAACTATGCTCATAAGTGACGATGCGCATCCTGTTCTTGTGTGTCTTGGCGGGCCGTAATAACCTCCTCCGTGATAGGGCCGGGGATTGTGAAATCCGCCACCATACGGACCTCGATTCGATGAACGATATGAGCCTCTCGATGAGCTATATGACCCTCTGCCGGATGACGACATTCTGCCGCCCGATGAATGAGAGGATGATGAGGAGTGTCCTCCCGATGACCGACCGCTTCCTCCGCTTGAGCCTCGTCCCATAACTTATCCCTCCATTTCGGCTTTCATACGGGCAAGCTCGTCGTCAACCGATTGAGCGTTAATACCTGAATATCTTGCTTCCGCTGTGGCGGTTTCATCTTCGGGTTTATCATTAAGTTCTTTCATTGCGTTGGCTTTATCAAGCTCGCGCTGTGCCTTTTCCTCCATTGACGCAAAGGCTCCCATTGTGCCGCTTATTTTGTCGCCGACATCGGTCATTTTGTTAATCTTTTGTTGAGTTTTAGCGACTGCCATTTGACCTTTGACGTTATCGCGGCGCTGCTTTAGCGTAGCTATGTCTGCTGTAAGCTTATTGTACATTTTACGCATATTGTCGGCGTTTGTATGCGCAACGTCATATGTGCCCTGCAATGTTACAAGGCTTGCTTCAAGCTCTTGTTTCTTTGCAATGAACAGCTTTGCGTCGCCATCATTACCGGCGGTTATCGCTTTCTTGGCAAGCTCGGTGTATTTATTGATTTCGGCTTTGACTTCGTCAACGGCTCGCTTTGCACGGGTTTCCTCCGCCATTACAGCAGCGGTTTCTTTCTTGACCTCGGCGAGGT
>JAJBTG010000194.1 GCA_020860985.1 Oscillospiraceae bacterium | reverse complement strand
TGAGTTTAACATACAGCTTAATGGAGATGCTGGCTAAAAGGATTGATTTAAAAAAACAGTATGAGCTTCCCGAGCGGGAGCTGCTTGAGTACATTCAAAAAAAGTGGCGAGCGGACGATGTTCCGGATTTTTTGTATAAGCAATTTAATGTGAGAAAAACAGAGTTTAACGGCAGACCGCTTTTTAAAATACAGCCGCGGGGAACAACGGGGAACAAGGTAATTTTATTTATTCACGGGGGCGGCGGAATGATTTGCCCGACGGAGTTTCATTACCGTATGGCGGCAAGGCTTGTGAAGAATACGGGCGCTACGCTGTATTTTCCGTTTTATCCGCTTGCGCCGGAGCATACACTGCCGCAGGCATCGGCGTGGCTGGACGCTTTCTATGAGGACGTTACGAAAAGGCACGACCCGAAGGATATAACCGTTATCGGCGACAGCGCGGGTGTTTCGCTCGGTACAAGTATGTGCGAGCGTTCCGCGAAAAAGCCGGGCGGCATAGTTATGATTTCTCCCGGAACCGGAGTTGAAAAGAACGACGACAAAATGAAGGCACTTGAGGACAAGGATTTCATTATGTCCTGCAAGGCTCTTGACGTTATCAAAAAATATTGGAGCGGCGGACTTGACGCGGCAACGCCGGAATTTAGCGCGACATATACGGATTACACGGGCTTCCCGCCGATATTGCTCTACTACGGAACAAATGAAATATTTTATCCGTACATACCGGAGCTAATCGAGAGGATTAAAAAATACAATATACCCCTTGAGATACACAAGGGTGAGGGATTGTGCCACGACTGGGCAATTATAGGCATATTCATGGAGAGCCGAAAGGCTTCAAGGAGAATATGCGATTTTATCGAACCGAATCGTAGAAGCTTTGCCAACTGAGGAAAACAGGTTTCGACTGCTTTTTTTTGGTGCTTTAGTCGGTTTTGGTGTATTTTTAGTCGGTTTTATATGTTGACACACATAAATTGTCATGGTACAATTATTTAGTACAGAGAATGGGGCGGACTTATATGAAGATATTATTTGCGAATAAATATTTATATCCCAGGGGCGGAGCGGAAACATATATGCTAAAGCTCGGGAAATACCTTGAGGATATGGGGCATGAGGTGGAATACTTCGGGATGTATGACGAGCGCAATGTGGTTTCCAACAGTGCGGGAGCGTATACGTCCAATATAGATTTTCATAAACCGTCCGTAAAATATATAACATATCCGTTCTCGATAATATATTCATTTAAGGCGGCAAAAAAAATTCGTGAGATTATTGAAAAATTCAAACCGGATGTTGTGCATCTGAATAATTTTAACTATCAGCTTACGCCGTCGATACTGTACGAAATAAAAAAACACAATATTCCGATAGTATATACCGCGCATGACGTTCAGCTTGTATGCCCCAATCATCGCATGAAAAACGATTATGTAGACGGTTTGTGCCGCAGGTGCGGAAACGGAAAATTCGGTGAGTGCGTAAAAAACCGTTGTGTACACGGCTCGCTTATGCGCAGCGCCATAGGCGCGGCGGAGTCGTGGATTTACAGGAAAAGGCATACATACAGGGTTATTGATAAGGTGGTTTGTCCGTCAAAATTTATGGAAACGGAGCTTTTGAGAAATCCCGATTTGGCAGGAAGAACCGTGACGCTCTATAATTTTATCGACGAGATAAAGCCGTCGGGCGCGGAGCGTGAAAATTACGTTCTGTATTTTGGCAGATATTCCGAGGAAAAGGGAATACGTACTCTTATAAAAGCGGCAAGGGCTTTGCCGGAAATCCAATTTGTGTTTGCCGGCAGGGGAGAGCTTGAGCCGGAAATAAGCGAGGTTCCCAATATACGCAGCGTAGGCTTTAAATCGGGAGCGGAGCTTAATGAAATTATAGAAAAGGCGGCGTTCTCGGTGCTGCCCTCGGAATGGTCGGAGAATTGTCCGTTTTCCGTTATGGAATCGCAAACGCTGCGCACTCCGGTAATAGGCGCGTGCATAGGCGGAATACCCGAGCTTATAGAGGACGGCGTTACGGGACTGCTCTTTGAAAGCGGAAACGCCGCGGAATTAACCGAAAAAATCAGATATTTACATACAAATCAAGAGGTATGTCGGAGAATGAGCGAAAACTGCGGAGAGCTTTTCTATGACGCCATACCCGAATACACCGAAAAAATTCTTGAAATTTACAACTAAGTCAAAATGTCAGCGCTTTATCGGGCGTTGAACCAAACAAGCGGCTTATAGATTTATATATTTTTGTAGGCGGAAAGGTCGGTGAAAAACGTGAAACTTGCAATGATTGGACATAAGCGCATACCGTCGCGCGAGGGCGGAGTCGAGGTTGTTGTCGAGTCGCTCGCGGTCAGAATGGCTGCGCTCGGACACGAGGTTACCGCTTATAACCGCCGAGGAAAACACGTTTCCGACGGCAGGAAAATTAAGATAAAGGAATACAAGGGCGTTAAAATCAAGACTGTTCCTACGTTTGAAACAAGCAAATTGAACGCCGTTGTTTACGCGTTTCTCGCTTCTGTTGCGTCGCTTTTCGGCGGATATGACGTAGTGCATTTTCACGCGGAGGGTCCATGCTCAATGATATGGATTCCGCATCTTTTCGGAAAACGCACCGTAGCGTCCATTCATGGGCTTGATTGGCAACAGGATAAATGGAAGGGATTCGCCTCAAAGTTTTTAAAATTCGGAGAAAAAATGGCGGCGAAATATGCCGACGAGATAATAGTCCTGTCGGAGGAAACGCGCAGATATTTTCTTGATACATACGGACGCGATACAAGGGTTTTCCGCAACGGAGTAGATATGCGCGGCTACATTGAGCCTGTGTCAATAGGCGAGCGGTTCGGACTTAAACGCGGCGAATACATTCTTTCGCTGGGCAGAATAGTTCCGGTTAAGGGATTGCATTATTTGATTAAGGCGTTTTCCGAAACGGACATAGACAAAAAGCTCGTTATAGGCGGAGGGGTTAGTCATTCCTACGATTTCGCGCGAGAGGTCAAGTAATTGTCGGCGGGCTATGAACGCATAATTTTTTCCGGCTTTGTTGAGGGTGAGGAGCTTTGGGAGCTTTACCATAATTGCTGCCTTTATGTTTTGCCGAGCGATCACGAGGGTATGCCGCTTAGCCTGCTTGAAGCGATGAGCTGCGGCTGCGAATGTCTTGTAAGCGATATTGACGCGGCGACGTCGGTTACGCGCGGCTACGGATATACATTTAAAAAAAGCGACGTCGCGGATTTAGGGCGAATGCTCGAGGAAATTGTAGGGCGTCCGAAAAGGGACAAAGCGGGGCAGCTTGAATACATACGCCAAAATTACAGCTGGGATAAAATCACGGCGGACACGCTGCGGCTTTATTCCGCGAACTGAAAATAAAAAAAGGGGAACGGTGATTTTTTGATAAAGGAAAGGATTGCTTTGGTTATGCGCTGTGCGCTGTCGTTTCTGCATATAGCGGTTGCGAAGGTGTTCAATATGCGCGGATTTTCGGCGAATATCGCGCAGGATTTGTCGCCGAGTACGAAGCTTACGATTGAGGCTGACGGAAAAATGCGTCTGGAAAGAGCAATACATACAAGGAGAAATGTTGTGATAGCGGCTATGAACGGCGGGAATATCACAATAGGCGAGAAATGCTTTTTCAACAACGGCTGTATGATAGTCAGCAAGGACAGAATAACAATAGGGGAAAGAACCTCGTTCGGACCCAACGTTGTGGTTTACGACCATGACCACAGCACGAACCGTCTTGAGGAAGCCGATGATTGCTACAAAACATCACCGGTTGAGATAGGAAAGCGTGTTTGGATAGGCGCGAACACCGTGATACTGCGCGGCACGCGAATAGGCGACAACTGCGTCATAGGCGCGGGGAGCGTAATCAAGGGAGTGTACGAGCCGAATACGATAGTAATTCAAAAGCGCGGCGATGAAATAAGAAAAACAGTTCCGCATGACGGAGATAAACGGCACCGTCAATCCGGTACGGAGGGAGGAGAAAAGCATGGACAGGAAAAAGCTGCTGGATTCAAAGCATTGGTGTAAATTCCTGGAAATATTATTTGCAATATGTATCATGGCGGGAGCCATGGGCGACGCGAAAAATCTGTTTTCTTCCTTAAAGGTGCTGAGCCTGGGAGCGATAGTCCTCGGCGTAGTCGTACTTCTTGTGACGGGGGACTTCAGACGGCTGAAAAAGATTAGCAGATTTTTCGGAGTTTACGGATTTATATTGTTGGGTATTCTTGTTTGGTCCGTGTTCCTGTGGATAATGAATTTGGAAACAATAAGCTTTATTGTGCGCGGCGCTATGAAGTTTGGGTACCAGTTCTTTGTGCTTCTGATAATAGCCTCGGGAGTTTATATGCTCGGAGAAAGAGCTATTTACGCGACGTTTTACGGACTTGCGGCGGCTAATCTGCTGATGGTGTTTATGACTGTTCCTGAGTACGGAATCGCGGAAACGCTTACTGCAATCATGCATTTTGTGACAACAATGGGCGATCAGCAAGGCTTTATGCGCGATATGGAAATTCACGACATAACTTTCACATTCGGATTCTTTATAATATATTTCATATTTTTCGCAAGACGCAACAAAGAAAGGGTAATAGATCTTATAATATCGATAATATTCTTTATTATGGGATGGAAAAGAATAGCGGTTGCGGCGCTTCCGGTAGCGATAATTTTATGTGTTGCTATGGGATTGATGAAAACGCGAACAAGGGTCATGATTATGAATGCGATATGCTGGTGTGCGGTTCTGTTCGGCTTCGGATATGTTCTCTTTGTGCGGTATGACGTATTTAATCTCGTAATGCAGTTCTTTGAAGTTGACACCATGGGCAGAAACGAGGTGTACGATTACATATATCAATACTACGATATAAGTATTACGTTTATAGGGTACGGCTTTGAATATACTACGGTGCTTTTGCAGGATATTATTGACAATTTCCCCGAGCTGAAAATCGGAGTTTTGGCTCTGCATAATAATATTTTAACGGAATATATAGAGCTGGGCTTTTTCGGATTTTGGGCATGGCAGATGTATACGTGGACGTTTCAGTACAGATGGATGCTGAATCATCAGGGCGAAATGGTAGCGATGCTGTTTATCGCGTGTGAGCTATATATATATATTACGTATATGACCGACAATACTCTTTATTATTATTGGACCAGTATGGTTTTGAGGCTTATGCCTATGGCGTATGCAGTGAGAATACCGGAGCATACGGACCAATTCTACTGGCCGTGGATAAAAATCAGAAAGATTTAGAAAACAGCTTGAAAAAAAATTAACACATATGATATAATAATGTAAACAAATTGTAATATTGAGCTTAGGAGTGGAAAATAAGTGAAAAAGAAATTTAAACAGCCCAACAAATTTGTTAGGAAATTCCTAAGATTTTTTGGGAGCAAACCCAAGGAATTGGGCGAAATAAGGCTGTCGGATATGAATCCTATAAAGAGGACGATTTTTATCACGTGGAGCAATAAACGCAACATAGCTGTTTCTATGATTGTGTTTATAATTGCGGCGACGGTGGCGTTTGCCTTTTTTAGGCAGGAAACTGTACGCGTGAATCTGTCGCTCAACTATGAGGAGGCTTCAAAGGGACAAAATCCGAACAGGACTCGGTATAATGTCTACGAGTTCAAATCTGACGAGGTTATGCAGATGGCAATAGATTACGCGGGCTTGGGTGATGTTATTACTCCCGAGCAGCTTTCGCAGAATATTGACATTATCGAGAACAACTCAAACGCTATTGACCCAAAGGATACAACCTCATATTACATATCATCGAGCTATCAGATTAAATACACAAAAAACAGGGAAATAAAGGATGTTTCGACCGAGGATATGATGAAGCTTATCTGCAAGGCATACAACGAATATTTCCATGAAAGATATGTCGGAAACAAATCCGTGCTTAAATATCAGCTCGGAGATATTGACGATATGGAATACACGGAGATAGGTAAGCTGTTCACGCAGAAGTCCGATGAGATGCTGCGCTATATTCAGCAGCGGATAGATGAAAACGCTACATTCAGCTCGGATACGACGGGCGAAAGCTTCCAGACTATCAGAAAAATGATTCAGAATGTCCAGAATTATAGCATAAAAAAGTATAATTCGTTTGTGCTTGAAACGGGTATTTCGCGTAATCAGGAGCATTATTTGCGAACACTTTCATACAGTAATGAGGTTATGACTATGAAGTACCGAAAGTACATGATTGATTACGATGTAAGAAAGAACGGAGTCGCGAATTACGATGCCGGAATGATTGGTACCGTAATGGTTCCGTCGATTAACAGCAGAAATCAATATTATATGTCGAGAACAAACACCGGTACCGACTATATGACTCTTGATGCGGATTATTTCCTAAGTCAGGCAAAATCGGTTGAGAGAACGATTATCGAGAATAACGATATTATGGAAAAGGTAGGCAACTCGTCGCCTATAAGGGATGATTACACAAAGGCAAATCAGCTTATAGAATCGGTGAACGAGGAGCTGAAAACGGTGGCGTCGATTGCAAATACTACCGACAGGGATTATTTGAAGCACGCTACAAAGGATTACCTTAATTTTACGGTTACGAGCAATACCGCTTTAAATATAATACTCATACAGGATATACTGCTTTCAAGCGTTGCGTTCCTGTTGGTACTATGTGTTTTGGGTTATTTGATTGACGGATATATTAGAGATAGGGGGTTAATTAACAGTGAGGAACTTTGAGATACTCCGCTATTTGAATAAATGGAGGCATTTCATATTTATTGTGTCGGTTCTCGGCGCGCTGCTTGTTTACAAGTACGCGATGTATAATCAGGAATATACGGCGCAGACAATAATAAGCTATACAAACACCGGCGCGGACGAGGGAAAAACTCCAAGCGGCGACGATTTGGATGTTACGGAGGTATACTCCTCGACGGTAATAACGAACGTATTGGAGGACATTGCCGCGAATATCAGAGCGAACACCATACGCACTAAGTGTAAGGACGAGGGAAAAACCCCGAATGACGAGGAAACAAAGAAAGAAGGTCTGCTTGAAAAGGGCGAGGAATACGAATTTTTCCCGACGGATTATGTTGTGTCGTATTCGGTGTCGAGCGATTATACAAAGGATTTTGCGCGCTCCGTTCTCGATTCCATAATCAAAAACTACTTTATAATTTACGGAGAAAAGTACATAAACCAGCAAACCTTGCCGAACAACAAGGTAAGCGCGTCCGACAGCCAGTACGATTATATCGAGCGTGCGGAAATTCTTGAAACATGGGTAACAAATATTTCCGATTATCTTGCGGCAAAAAAGGAAACAAACCCCGACTATCGTTCGGCTGAAACGGGATATTCTTTTACCGATTTATATGAAATTTACAAATCGATAGAAGAATATGACATTCCGCAGATTTATTCGCTGATACTTGAGCAGACTGTTTCGGTTGACCGGGAAACGCTTATTAAAAAGTATCAGAGCGACATAGGAACATATCAGCTCGATTTGGAAAATCTTAATTCAAAGATTGAGAATTTGCAGGCCTTGATTGACGAGTACAGTCAAAAAAATAAAGAGGGCGTTGAATATCATTACGGAACTCAAAGCGAAGATGGCAGCGAGGCGAGTGACTACATATTAAAGAACGTATATGAGGAGTGGGATGATGTTCAGATTAACACGGAAACCACATATGATACGCTTATAAATGAGTTTATCGGGCTTGAAAGCGAGAAGGAAAAGCTTGAGGTTGATATTGAGCACAAAGAGAATTTGTTGGATATATTCACGACCGCCGAGGAAGCCGGCGATTCCGACATGAGCAACAAGGGCGCTATCGAATACAGCATTAATGAGCTTTCGGAGCGTCTGGACAGTATGTATGAAATAGTTTCTGACACCGTTGATGAGTACAACCAGTTTGTCGGAGCGTATAATGTTTCAACACTGTCGAGCATATACACATCGGAAAAGATTAATGTTCAGATTTACATAGTGCTTGCGCTTCTTGTATTCTTCCTCGGAGGATGTATCAGCGCTATTATTCTCGGACGTTCAAAGGACTTCCTGGAATATCTTATGTACACCGACCGCAAAACGGGTGTTCCCAACCGCGCGAGATGCGATATTGTTATTGACGAATATAACCAGAGCAAGCTTAAGGATCATTTCTGCTTCTTGATTATAAGAATCGACAATCTGAAAAATGTTAATACCCTCGGCGGAAGAGCCGCAGGCGACGAGCTGCTTAAGGCGTTTGGTAAAATTTTACGCCGAGCCGCTTCGAGCTACGGATTTGTGGGATATAACGGCAGCGACCAGTTCTTCGGAATGTTTGAGGACTGTACGCTTCAGCGCGCGAAGGATTTTGCCGAATATCTGAAAGAGTTTGTCGATTATCATAATACGCAAAATCCGCAGGAGCGCCTTGAGGTTTCCGTGGCAATTTCGGAAACGTCAACTGAAAATGTATATAATATCAGAGCGTTGATGGGTCTGACGTTCCGCAAGCCGATGGAATAGTCGTGGGAGGATGAAATGAATAAATTTAAGAAAGCAATAAATGAATTGAATAAGCCGATTGAGGAATCTAACAAAGCCAAGAAAAAGGCGGAAAAAGCTGCCGCGAAAAGCGCGGATAAGGAAGCGGCTAAAAAGGCTGCCGAAACAAAGGATAATAATACCGAGGTAGAGTCCGCAAAAGCGGAGATTGCCGAAGCTGAGGCGGCTGAAACGGAAAGGGTTGAAACCAATACAGTTGAATCGGATGAAGCCGAGGCTGTTGAAACCGATACAGTTGGAGCTTTAGAGAATGATGCAGCTGAATCAATTGAAGCGGAACCTGTTGAAACTGATACAGTCGAGGCGGAACCCGTGGAAGCCGATACGGTCGAATCGATTGAGGCGGAAACCGTCGAAGCCGATGCCGAAACAGTAAAAGAGGAAACCGAAGCGGAGGATATTACCTCGGAAATTATAGCGGAAAGTCCGGCATCCGAGGATGCAGAGGGGCAGGAACCCGCGCCTGCGGCTGACGACAATATAAAAT
>JAJBTG010000051.1:5214-9146 GCA_020860985.1 Oscillospiraceae bacterium | reverse complement strand
GTCAAGCTCCGCGAGAGCAAGCTCCGTAAGCTCCGGGGCGATGCCCGTTTGCTTAAGCTCCATAGCGATTCTGTGTCTGCCGTATTTTTTTAAATTCTGCAAATCCTGCGCCTTGCGGACGGCGTACTGCTCATCGTTTACAAAGCCGTATCTGCGGCAGAACTCAAGTGCTTTTTCAATGTCCTCGTCAAGACTGCCTGCGCGGCGAAGCTTATCCGTAAGCTCCTTTTCGCTGTGCGAGCGAAATTCCAGAAGTCTTAACGCTTTTTCCTTTGTTTCATCGTAATTTAAAATTTGTTTCTCTCTCATAATGCAAAATAATCAAATAGCTCGCCGAACTTAATTCCTCCGATAACCTTGCCCTTATATTTGTCCCTCAGATGCTCGTATCCGCCTACCATCTGTTCCGATTTTATTCCGTAGCTTATTGACATATAGGCTTCAATATATGCGGATAGGTGGTCGCAGCCTCGAATAATTTCACCGTCCACGGGGCGGAATTTGTCGTCATTATACTTACTGCTGATTTCATCCGAGGTAACAATCTCAAGCGTGTTTTCATCTATGATTTTCGATGAAAATTCATTCTGAGTAAAGTATTCAATCTCTCCGTGCCATGAGGGCGGCAGAAGCGGATATATTATCTTTTTCATCTGCTCATCCTCGATTTCGCTCAATATGCTGCCCAGTCCCTTGACGGATGCTTTTACGGGCGATACAATGTCGCGGGTCAAGACCTCGGGGAGGTCATGAAAAAGACCGGCGAAAAAGTTATTTACTCTGCGTTTAGGGCATGGATTATCAAGCTCGAGCGTCATAAAATACGACAAAATCGCAACGACAAGCATATGTCCCATAACGAATGTCTGCGGCATTCTTACCGCCTTTGCCCAACGCTGCTGATACCTGAGCTTTCCTATGAGCGATAAAAATTGCTGTAAATATTCGCTTCCGGCAAAATATCGGAAGCCGTCAAAGGTATCGCAGGCGGCAAGTCCCTGTGCCATTTCGGTCTTTACCTGCTCAATGCCGAAGGTTTCGGTATTCATCGGATAAATTATTTTAAATTCCCAGTTGCTTGCGTGATAATGCGCGGCTTTTAAAATTTGCTTTTCGAGTTTGCTGTAGCTGTCGTCAAGATAATAAAGCTCCATGCGCTCATAAAAGCCGCTGCCTATACCCTCCATATGCTCCTTCAGCTCGCCGAGGACCCAACGGTCTATCTGCGTTCCCTTTTCTTCTACAAGCTTATGATAAATAGGGGGTTTTATATCGGTCAGTATAATGCGGTGGAAAAACTCAAAAATTCCTCCCTCGGCAAGCTTAATCCAATCCACTCCGTCACCCTCGCATTTGGCAAGCACATACGCGTAAAACATTTTATGCGCCTGCTTGTCAAGCTCGGTAAATCCCGTGCCGGGGCGGATATGGTCATTCCATCGGTGGATGGACGCCGCCTCATATATAAGAGAAATCAAAGATTTTTTTACCATAGCCGAAAACCTCCTTAGGTCGATTATTCCTTAACAACCTTGTAGCCGTTTTGTTCGAGCGCTTTCATAACGCGCTGTCCGTGCTCGCGTCCGCTGACCTCGCACGCGATATGAATTATCGCCTCATTCGGGTCAAGATCCGCGCTCCAACGGTCATACTGTACCATGATGATATTCGCGCTTACATCGGAAAGAACCTTTGAAAGATGTTCAAGGCTTCCGGGTATATCGAGAAGAGTTGCTCTGAATTTGAGCTTTCTCTCACGCGAGGCAAGACCAAGCTCGATTATTCTCTGAATAAAGCTTACGTCGATATTACCGCCGGAAAGAACGCAGGCAACCTTTTTGCCCTTAACGTCAACCTTGCCGTTTAACACGGCGGCAAGCGGAGTTGCGCCCGCCGGCTCGACAACCTGCTTTGTGCGCTCCAAAAGGAGAAGTATCGCGGCTGAAATTTCCGCGTCCGAAACGGTTACAACATCGTCGGCATATTTATTTATAAGCTCAATGGTATTTGTTCCAGGAACCTTTACAGCGATACCGTCGGCAATGGTTGATACCGAATCGGTGGTAACAAGCTTTTTCTGCTTGAATGATTTACTTATAGCCGGCGCGCCCTCGGCTTGTACGCCGATTATTTTAACGCGCGGATTTATTTGCTTTATACAAGCTGCGACTCCCGCCAAAAGTCCGCCGCCGCCCGCGGGAACGATAACTATGTCAACCGTGGGCAAATCCTCTAAGATTTCAATGCCGAGAGTTCCCTGACCCGCCATAACCTCAAGGTCATCGTATGGGTGAAGGAAGGTAGCGCCCTCCTTTTCTTGGATTTCAACGGCTTTATTATATGCGTCGTCATAGCAGTCGCCGCAGAGAACGACCTTTGCGCCGTAGCCCTCAGTTGCCGAAACCTTTGCAATCGGAGCGGATTTCGGCATTACGATTGTAGCCGGAATCCCGTGTACGTGCGAGGCGTATGCCACGCCCTGCGCGTGATTACCCGCCGACGATGCGACCGCCGAGGTTATCTCTCCGCGCTCTACAAGCGCCGCGATTTTATTTGATGCGCCCCTTATTTTGAAGGAACCGGTTTTCTGCTGGTTCTCAAATTTCAAATAAATTTCTCCGCCGGTCATTGCGGAAAAGGTAGTGGACCTTTCTATTTTTGTTCTGTAAATTGTAGGCTCAAGACGTTTAGCCGCAAGCTCAATTTCATTTAATTTCAAATCAATAATTCAGTACATCCCTTCGTCTTTATTCTACTATTATAACTCAATTAACTTGATTTTTCAATAGCAAAACAGATGATTTTTAAAGGAAGTGTATTTTGCGGTACAAAAAAGACCGATGCGTAAAAGCATCAGCCTTAGTTTATTCGTTCTCGTTTATCATCTGATTAAGCCCGGGGATTTCGTTTGTTACAACAAAATCAACCCCGTATGAGAGGTAAAGCTCCGCCTCCTCCGCGGTATCAAGCGACCATACTCCGCAGTACAAGCCCTGCTCATGCAGAATACGGACTATCTCCTCCGTTACAACCGGATAGTTGTACAATATACCCCTGTTGTCTGTCAGTGCCGAAACCTGTTCAAGATAGTATGTATATTCCTTATTTGAATAACCTATCGGCATAAGCAGTATATCGCTGTTCCTCGCGCGGATTTCCAGTAAATCGGGCATACCGCCGGTTATTATACATCTGTCCTGCAATCCGCTGTTGTAGATTGTTTCGAGAAAAGCGTCATAATTTTGCACGCTTTTAATTTCTATTACGGGAACACATCCGTATATTACGCAGGTGTTGAGATATTCAATCATAGTCGGGATTGTTAAATCATCGTATAATTCGATATTGCTTCCCGAGGTTATGTTAAAATCCATAAGCTGCGAGTATGTGTAATCGCCTATAGTACCGTAACCGTCCGTAGTGCGCTCTATGGTATCGTCATGCATACACATAAAAACGCCGTCTGCGCTTTCCGAAATATCGGTTTCGATTCCCCAAAATCCGCATTTTCCCGCAAGCTCAAATGCCGGAACGGTGTTTTCCGGCGCGCCGTTGGAATAGCCGCGGTGAGCTACAAACCTTTGGGATGTATCGTCAAACAGAGAATAGCTGTCGGCGGTATACGATGCGTCCGATTCAACGGTTGCTTCGACAGTCGGATTATTCGGGAGCATACGTTCCCAACCCAATCCGACGGCAAAAAATACGATTGCCAGCAGCCATAATATTTTACGCACGCTTAAATACCCCCAATCCTTTTTGCGTCTGTTTTATTCGGTCCTGATAATAATCGCCTGTGCATCGCCGTCCCAATCCCCCTCAAAGCCTATAAAATCTGCGAGGTCGCGAATTTTAAAATAATTTGAACCGTTTATATTGTAAGCCGTATTCTCCGCAACATCTCCGTCGACATATCCCGGAGCGGAGTTTTC
>JAJBTG010000051.1:4408-5204 GCA_020860985.1 Oscillospiraceae bacterium | reverse complement strand
GAATAGTCATCGTCAAGCTCGCCGCCAACTATGGTGTATTTAATGCCGGTCAAAATTGAAATCGCGTTCAAATTCTCGTCCCACTCAACGTCAAATTTTGCGGAGGTTGTTCTGAGAATCATAGCTATATCGCGGATTTTATAGTAATTTGAATTGTTTACCGTATATCCCGAAACCTCTACCTCCTTGCCGTCCACAAGCAGCTTTGCCGACGAGCGTTCGGCGGTGAGGCTGTTGACCTTTTCGTAGCTGTTTACAAATTCCTCGATTTTGGTTCTGTTGGGGTATCCGCTCGTCATAAAATTATTGCCGAACATATCCGCATAGGGTATTGTCGGATAACCGCTTACGTCCGTTTTATGTATTTTTGTTGCCGTTAAATTCGTACCCTCAAGCTCCAGCTTGTAGAAGTTTATAACGGCGCTGTAGCGGGGGATTTCACGACCGACAAAGATATATCTGCCGTCCTTGTCATAGACGGTTATATCCTCAAGGCAGGTGCCGATAATGTCTGACGGAACATTGATAGTCGCTATGGTGTTTCCGACCATCGTAAATCCCGCGGAGATACCTCCGTCGGCGCTGTTTTTGATTACGAATGCCTCCGGAACTCCGTTTCGGTCTATATCGGTAAGGACAACGTCCGTATATGACGGGTCCGTGGACATGACTTTCATCAATCTTGTAACAAAAGCTTCGCGCCAGCTCTCGGCGGCAAGAGCCGTCGGCAAGGAGACGGTGAGAGCTATAACCGCCGCGGATACGGCGGAAATTATTTTTTTCATAATTATTTTCC
>JAJBTG010000051.1:3091-4398 GCA_020860985.1 Oscillospiraceae bacterium | reverse complement strand
TACTTGTATTATACTAAAAAATAATTGAATTGTCAAATCGCTGTTGAAAATAGGCTCAAACAGTCAATAGTGAAATAAAAATACGAGGAGGAATTACTTATGAAATACAGAAAGCTTGCGGGGGAGGATGTTTCGGTTCTCGGATTCGGATGTATGCGTTTTCCGCTTACGGAGCTTGGGGACCCTTCGACAATTGACGAGGAAAAATCAATCGCCATGATAAGGCACGCCATTGATTGCGGAGTAAACTATTTTGATACGGCGTATGTTTACCATAACCGTAAGAGCGAAAGCTTTCTCGCCAAGGCTCTTGCGGACGGTTACCGTGAGAAGGTTAATATCGCTACAAAAAGTCCTACGTGGGAGCTGAAGAAGGAGGAGGATTTCGACCGTATGCTTGACGAGCAGCTCGATAACCTCAAAACCGACCACATTGATTTTTATCTTATGCACGCGCTCAATAAGGAACGTATGGAGATAGTTAAGAAATTCAATATAATAGAAAAGCTCAACAGGGCAAAGGCGGACGGTAAAATTCGCCATATAGGATTTTCGTTCCATGACGACCTTGACGCTTTCAAGAATATAATCAACGCAAATCCGGCATGGGAGTTTTGCCAGATTCAGATGAATTATATAAATACCGATTATCAGGCGGGTATCGCGGGACTTGAGTACGCGTATTCAAAGGGGCTGAATGTGATAATAATGGAGCCGCTTTTGGGCGGCAAGCTTGCCGCGCCGTCGCCGCAGGTAGCAAAGACCTTGTCAGACGAGAAAAAGCCGGTTGAATGGGCGAGGGACTCGTTATGGCACAGACCGGAGGTCAGTCGGCTGCGTAGGGGAATGGGAGCGAGGGAGCAGGTTTGCGAAAATATCGGCTACGCGGAAAAGGCGGAAATCGGTATGCTTTCGGACGCGGATATTGAAATGCTGAAGAAAACAAAAGAGATCTATGATGTTATGGCGCTTGTTCCGTGTACAAAGTGCGCGTACTGTATGCCGTGCCCGTTCGGACTCGATATTCCCAAAACCTTTGAGGTGTATAATATGACGGCGGTAAGCGGAGCGGACGCGCGAGGCGCGTACAACGAATTGCAAACAAAGGCGGATAAATGCAGAAAGTGCAAAAAATGTGAGCAGGTATGTCCGCAGGGAATAAGGATAAGCGAACAGATGACAAAGATTGCGGAGGTTTTTAACAAATAATCGGTCTTTGTCAAACCCTAATCCGCCTGTTTCCCGAGGCGCCGACGCCTCAATTTAACTATAAACTAAAAGTAAGATGTCCCCGCCTCTATAGGCGG
>JAJBTG010000051.1:0-3081 GCA_020860985.1 Oscillospiraceae bacterium | reverse complement strand
TGTGGCGGCAAGAGAAAAGAACGGTGAAACCACTTTCGTCGCGCTTCAGATAGATACGAACGCATTTGTAAACAACGAAAAGAAGGAGCTTGACGTACCGGCAAAAATAGTTGACGATAAGACATTTGTTCCGTTGAGATTTGTTCTTGAATCGCTTGGAGAAACGGTTGAATGGGACGCTGAAAATTATTCCGTTGTTATTACAACGGCAGAATAACTAAAAGTAAGATGTCCCCGCCTCTATAGGCGGCGGGTTCCGCTTACTTTTTTCAGTGGCGGAGTTGATTTGCAAGCAAGTCAACTATCCGCCACTGAAACGTTGAATGACGGGGCAAAGCCCCTTATTGAATCGTATATCGGAAATATATCTCCTTTCGTCCGCTGCGGCTTCTCGATAAAGGTCGCGGTGCGAAAGGAGCTTTCATAATATGTGCCGAGCATCTTCGGCGGACGTGGATGCCGAGTGTCGGCATCGAATAATTTGAGATTAGAATAGAGGAGATAGGAAATGGGAAAGGGAAGATACGGTGAATACGGAGGTCAGTACGCGTCGGAAACATTGATGAACGCACTGATTTCCTTGGAAGAAGCATTTGAAAAATATAAGGATGACGAGGAGTTTAACCGCGAGTTGAATTTTTATCATAAGCAATATACCGGCAGACCGTCGCTTATGTATTATGCGGAAAAAATGACAAAGGACTTGGGCGGCGCGAAAATCTACTTAAAGCGCGAGGACTTAAATCACACCGGCGCGCACAAGATAAACAACGTAATCGGTCAGTGCCTGCTCGCAAAGCGCATGGGCGTGAAAAAGGTAATCGCCGAAACAGGTGCGGGACAGCACGGCGTTGCAACCGCAACCTTTGCGGCGATGCTCGGAATGGAATGCACGGTTTATATGGGCGAGGAGGATATTAAGCGCCAGGCGCTTAATGTTTTCAGAATGAGATTGCTCGGCTCCGACGTTCATTCGGTAACGAGCGGAACGGGAACCTTGAAGGATGCGACAAATGAGGCTATGCGCGCATGGGCGGCGAACGCGGATGACACGTTATATGTGCTCGGTTCGGCGGTAGGCCCGCATCCGTACCCGGAAATAGTAAAGCATTTCCAGAAAGTTATAAGCGTAGAAACGCGCGAGCAAATCATGGAAGCGGAGGGCAGACTTCCGGACGCTGTTATGGCGTGCGTTGGAGGCGGCTCGAACGCTATCGGAATGTTTGCGGATTTTATAGACGAACCGTCGGTTAAGCTGTACGGCGCGGAGGCTGCCGGTGACGGCGTTGATACGGAGCGTCATGCGGCTTCGATTACAAAGGGAACGCTCGGAGTTTTGCATGGCATGAAATCGCTGTTTTTGCAGGATAAGGGCGGCAATATAATGCCCGTATACTCAATCTCGGCAGGACTCGATTACCCGGGAATAGGACCCGAACACGCCTATATGGCGAAAAACGGAAGAGCGGAGTATTACCCGATTACCGATAAGGAAGCGGTTGATTCGTTTTTGTACCTGTCAAAATTGGAGGGAATAATTCCCGCGATTGAATCCGCTCACGCGATTGCGCTCGCAAGGAAAATTGCGCCGACTATGGGTAAGGATAAGATACTTGTAATATGTCTTTCGGGACGCGGCGATAAGGACGTTTATTCGATTGCCAAGTACCTCGGCGAGGATATTGAGGAAATGTAACTAAATTAAGATGCCCCATAGTAAACTCACAAAGTGAGTTTACTAAGTCCCTGCGGGACTAAGGCTGCGGGTTCTGCTGAAAGTATTGAATGGCGGGACTGCACCGCTTATTGAAATAGGAGCAAAAAGAATTAAATCAAAATCCCTCCAACGGAAGTCGGAGGGATTTTTTGCTTGAAATACATTCATCAAAAACGAAACGATTAAGCTGTAAGTAAGAAAAATTTGGGAAACGCGCGGCGCTCTGCGTTGAGGACGTGCGATTCGCTTTGATTTCGGTAGCTTAGCCCTGGGTATTGTAGCTGTAGTTGGGAGCTTCCTTTGTAATATATATATCGTGCGGATGACTTTCCTTAAGTCCGGCGCCTGTGATTCTTACAAATTTGCCGTTCTCTTTTAAGTCCTGAATTGTCTTTGTTCCGCAGTAACCCATACCGCTTCTCAAGCCGCCGAGCATCTGGAATACGGTGTCCGAAAGAGGACCCTTATAGGGAACGCGTCCCTCCACGCCCTCGGGTACAAGCTTCTTTGAACCGGTCTGGAAATATCTGTCCTTTGAGCCTTTTTCCATTGCCGCAAGCGAACCCATTCCGCGGTAAACCTTAAAGCGTCTGCCCTGATAGATTTCAAACTCTCCGGGACTTTCATCGCATCCGGCAAGCAGGCTGCCCATCATAATAACGTCCGCGCCCGCGGCAATCGCCTTTACGATGTCGCCGGAATACTTAATACCGCCGTCGGCGATAATGGGAATATTGTACTGCTTCGCAACCTCCGCAACGTCATAAATTGCCGTAATCTGCGGAACTCCGATACCCGCTACAACTCGCGTCGTACAAATTGAACCGGGACCTATGCCTACCTTCAGGCAGTCCGCGCCCGCTTCGATGAGCGCCTTCGCAGCCTCGCCCGTGGCGATATTTCCAGCGATAATCGGAAGGTCGGGGAATGCGGCTTTAATTTCCTTAACCTTATTTATTATGTTCTTACTGTGGCCGTGCGCGCTGTCAAGAGCGATAACGTCAACTCCCGCGTCATAAACGGCCTTACCGCGTTCAAGCGCGTCCTCCGGACCGCCGATAGCCGCGCCTACAAGAAGTCTGTCCTGCTTATCACG
The DNA here is from genome assembly GCA_020860985.1 of Oscillospiraceae bacterium. Classification (GTDB taxonomy): domain Bacteria; phylum Bacillota; class Clostridia; order UBA1381; family UBA1381; genus JALEPO01. The sequence goes on along the minus strand of JAJBTG010000051.1, from coordinate 268 downwards.
AGCGGAATTGGGGTACTGAACGGCTTTTTCAATATCCTTAATGGTAATAAGTCCCTTTAATTTGCCCTCACTGTCAACGATGGGAAGCTTCTCGACCTTTGCTCTTGAAAGTATTTTCTGAGCGTCGGCAATAGTTGTTCCGACGGGAGCCGTTATAAGCTGTTCGCTTGTCATAACGTCCTCGATTTTTTGTGTAAAATCAGTTTCAAATTTTAAGTCGCGGTTGGTAATAATACCGATAAGCTTGTTATTGCCGTCAACTATGGGA
>JAJBTG010000074.1 GCA_020860985.1 Oscillospiraceae bacterium | reverse complement strand
CCGTTACGCCGGAATTTGAGGAACGAGTTGAGGAAATCGCCGAGGTAACATGGAGCGATGAAAATACTACTATTTACCCCAGCCTTAGAGCCGCGGTAAACGGCGTTGCTGAAATTCAGAGCAACGGCGATGTTACGGCGGTGCAAATTAAAATGCTTGCCGACCATACCGTCGGCGGCAGCGGCGCTATGGCGGACGTTACAATAACGGAGGATATGGAGTTTGTTCTGGATTTGAACGGTTGTACAATCAACTTCGGCGATTATAATATGAATAACCAAGGAACCGTTACCATTAAAGACAACTCGCTCAAACAGACGGGTAAAATGATTTTCGGCGAGGATATTGAAGCGGCAAGCACATCTGCGGGTATATTGGAAAATAACGGTTTGCTGACCGTTGAAAGCGGCGCAATAATCGGAAACAATCAGGATATGCTTATATACAACAAGCGTATGCTTGACGTTACGGGCGGCGAGATAAGAAACACCTACGGAAGCGCAATCTTTAATCTTGACGGTGAGGAGGACGGCGCAAATGTGGATCCCAATATGGGCAGCAGCTGGAGTACCACCCGAGGCGGAGTCCTTGAAATAGAGGCGGGACGCGTTATCGGCGGCTCGAACGGCTACGGCGTTTACCAGGACAACGACGTAATGTATTCGGTCAATGTAAAGGAATTGGGCGAACCGGAGAATTACGGCGAGGGTAAAGAGAATTATATATCTTCAATCCGTCTGTCAAAGAGAAATGCGTCGGTAAACGTAAGCGGATTTTTGGAGAATTGTAATTCCGACGAAGTACCGGTAAAGATTTTGCTGAGTATCTGCGACGAGGCGCAGGCAGGCGATTTGATTTTGACCACCAATGTGACAAACCAAGATAAAACACTCAGACATTACAGAGAGCATTTTACTCTGAGCGACGATTCGATGTTTATCGCGGTAAGCGACAATGAGGAAAATAAGGCAAGGCTGAAGAAAAGAGTTGATTCGGTTAAGCTCGATATTCCTTTTGACCGGAATACTTTCATATATAATGATACGCTTATAGTCCTGACATATATGCTTGATGCCGATGGAGAGGTCGTTACCGACGCAACCGGAACGGTGTATTATTTCACGGCTGATGAAAATACCGTATGGGAAGAAATATGGGACGATGAAAATAAAGCGTTCAAGGAAAAGGACGATGGCAGCGGGGAATACTACAGCTTCAGCGACGCTATAGCGTATCAGGAGGTTGACGAGGGAATTGTAGAAAGAACGGTTGTTAATAAGCATTATGAAGCGGGCGCGCACTTCCTTGCGGCGATTTACGTGGGTGATGATTATTATGACAAGTATTCCTACGGCGCCGAGAGAAACGGCTATGAAACCCCTCTTGCCTCAAATATGCAGGAGTTCGAGGTGGTGCAAAAGCCGCTTACGCAAAGTATGCTTGACGCGGACGATATAACGAAGCCGTATACCGGTCAGAATTACGCGTCATGGCTGCCGGTAAATGTTTCTCTTAGAGACAGCTATTCGCTTAGCCTTAACACGGATTACTATATACAGCTCGCTGTTTACAACTATACCATACAGGACGCGGGAGAATATGATATAACAATTCACGGTATAGGCAATTACTCCGGAACCGTTGATTTGAAATTTACCGTTGAGCAATATACGGACGCATTGAATGTTTCTTTGAGTCAGGAGTATTATCTTTCCGCTCCGGACATCGTTTTTGAGGGAAGCGGCGCTACCGCGTCGGTAACGGATATTTACGGAAACACTCTTTCGACCGATGATTTTACCTATAAAATCTATACCCTTGACGAAAACGGCGATATAGACGAGGATATCGAACCGTCAACCGAGGCTCCGTCGGAGGTTGGAATGTACAGAATGGTTGTCAACGGCAGCGGCGGAAACTATTCCGAGGTTGCCGAGGGCGGAGTTAATTTCGTTATAATCAAAACCGATGGCGCGCTCAGCGTTGAAACGGATGACGGCGAGTTTGTCTATAACGGATATGACAAGTATGTTGATGTTGAGAGCGTACCGGAGGGTACCGCGGACGAAAATGTAAGAAGCCTTGATGTATACGGCACGGTTGACGACGAGCCGATAAAGCTCACCTACGGAAGTCATTATCTTGTTTCGTGGGGCGGAAGTATTCGCCCGAACAGCGCCGGAAATTATACGCTGCTTATTATCGGAACGGATATGTTCGCGGGAGATTACAGCGCGAAAATTATGTCCGTTTCCAAGTATGAATTGGACGAAAATAATACAAGCGTTATCTTTACCGACGGCGACGGCGCGGAAACCTCCGAATTTGAGTATGACGGAACGGCGCATTATGCGAATGTTAAAATCCACGGCGGCGTTCCCGACGATGTAAACCTGTTGAGCCGATTTGAACAGGATAAGGATTACCTCGTTTCCTATTCGGGTAAGAAGCTTACAACCGACGAGAGCAGCGGAAACGCTGTTTTGGATGAATCACAGTACATTAATGTCACCCGCGATGAGAATGATAATGTAATTGCCGGCAGCGAGGTGGAAATATCCGGAACGGGCGTTAATTACAGCGGCAGCTTTACGAAAAAATACACCATTGTTCCGAGGGACATGGAGAAATATTCGGATGAGATTACCGCTTCCGTAACGGATATATCCTTTAGCGGCGCGGCGAACGAGCCTGTAATTATAGTTGAGGATAATTGCTCAACAATACAGGATAAGCACCTTGAGGAGGGTACCGATTTCGAGGTTACATATGAAGCGGTTGACGATGACGCAAGCCTTATTACGGTCAACGGAAAGGGTTATCCGTATTCGTCGGGAAATTACAAGGCGATAATTTCGGGAATAGGGAACTACAGCGGCACAATAACGCAGGAATTCAGCATGACCGGTTATTCGGGCGGTATCATAGTATCTCTTTCTCCGAGCGTCTACGGCTATACCGGACAAGCGGTACAGCTTGTAACCCTGTCGGTTACAAACGACAACGGCATAGCTCTTGAGGAGGGCGTGGATTACACCCTAAGCTATTCGCTTCGCTCCGACCCGGACACTTCGGTTGACGCTGTTCAAGTGGGAGAATACTATGTAAATGTTACAGGTATAGGCAACTATGCAGGTCACAGCGGCAGAGCGGAATTTGATATTATCAGTACGTCCGGACTTGTCAGCATTGTTCTGAAGGATTGAAACTCATTTATCTATACCGGAGAGGCAATCAAGCCGGAGATTGATTTGGAAAAATCCCTTGCGGGTACCGATTCACTCTCAACCTTGAAGGAAGGTACGGACTACTATATAAGCTATAATGCCACAGACCCGATAAACGTCGGAACGTATCCGGTAACAATTCGCGGCATAGGCGATTATGCGGGATACTTGGGTACTGTAACCTATACCATTACCGCGAAGGATATAAATAATGAGGACAATTCCGAACATTCTGAGCTTGAAACTGTTAATACGGAAATCATTAACGAGGACAGCCTGATTTATTATTCGTTGGGCGGCGTAACTCTTACTACGAGCGGCGACGATAAAACGCTGAGCATTGAATATAACGGCAATACCCTTACGGAGGGAACGGATTTCGATATAACCTATTCAGACAACACAAGCGTTGTCTATAGCGGAAGTGAAATAGTCAAGAACGCGACGGCGAAAATCACAGGAACGGGAAATTATTCGGGTGAAACAGTAGTTACCTACGCTGTTTTGCCGAAATCAATCGCGGAGGGTACGCATGGAATAGTATTCAATTCAAGCTATTCGACGTATTATACCGGACTTCCCGTAAGCGTGGATTTCTTTGAAGCTACGGATAACGGTGTGTATATCTGACAGGGCGAGGATAACGATTTCACGGTTGAATATTTCTCTGACGAGCAATGCACCACGTCGGTGAAGCCCATGCAGGTGGGAACGTATTACATAAAGGTAACCGGCATAGGAAACTATATCGGTTCAAGAGTAATTCCGTTTGTGGTATCGGCTCAGGATGACGCTTTAAGCATAAGCGTTGAACCGAATGTTTACCAATACACGGGAAGTCCGATTGAACCGCAGAACATTACCGTAAAATATGACAGCATCGTAATCAGCGAGGGTTATGAGCTTGAGTATTATTATGACGCTCAATGCACAAATCCCATAGATATAGAAAACGACGGCTACCCGACGGTAACCGGAACATATTATATTAAGGCGGTCGGCACGGGCGCACATCAAAACTGCACACCCGGTATCGCAAGCTACACTATTACGGGAACCCCCATTACAAAGGATGGAATTACCGTAACCCTTGATGAGCGAAGCTTCACATACACCGGAGAAGGTATAAAACCTTCCGTTACAATAATGGATGGCGACACGCTTCTTACCGAGGGTGTAGACTACAGACTTGTATATACCAATAATATTAATGTCGGAGAGGGAACAATAACAATTTACGGCATCGGCGGATATATAGAAAGCAGGGATGAAACTTTTGTTATAGGACAAAGCTCCGACGCGAACGCGGAAGTTATAGGCGAGTATTCATATACCGGCTCTGAAATTACCGCGGCGGTCATCGTTAAGAACTCGAGCGGAGCGATGCTCATTAACGGCAGAGATTATACGGTTGAATATTCGGACAATGTAAATGCGGGAACGGCATCGGCTGTTGTAAGCGGTGCGGGTAATTACAGCTTTACGTCGGACACTTTATCGTATACAATCGAAAAATACACAAATAAACTATTTGTGAGCGCGGACAATATTCACTATACTTTTGACAATGAAAGCCATACTCCGCAGCTCACGGTAACAGATATTTACGGCAATACGCTTACATCGGAGGATTATACGGTTAAGTATTATACCGATTCAGCCTGCGTTAACGAAGCCGAAGAAACCGTTAAAACGGGAGTATATTATGTAAAGGTAAACGGAACCGGCGTGAATTACGATTCAAAAGCATCGGGTGTTACGGCGTATATGATTATCCCGTCGGACCACATTCTGACAGTAACGCCATCTGCGGACGATAAGGTTTATAACGGCAGCGCTTACACTGCGGCGGACTTCATATCCGAGGTTGCGGGCGAAAGCTCCGTTCTGACCGAAGCTGATTATGACTTGTACTTCGCGGACGATGCATCCTCGGTAACGGACGCGGCAAGCTATGTTATAATAGTTTTGGGTAAGGGTAATTATGACGGATTTGCGGGCATAGTCGCCGTTAACGTACAGCCTAAGGACATTGCCTCCGACGATGTAGTAATCGATTCACTGCACTCACTTACATATACCGGAGGTGAATTAAAGCCCGATATTTCAATCAACGACAGTATCGGTCAGCTGCTGCAAAGCCGCGATTATGCCCTCGATTATGCCGATAATATAGAGATAGGCACGGCGAAAATAACAGTGAGCGGTATAGGTAATTATACCGGCTCGCGCGAGGTGAGATTTGATATTACGTCAAACAACGTAAACAGCATGAACGCGGTATTAAGCGGTGAATATGTGTATAACGGACAGCCGTATGAGCCGAAGCCGACGGTTACGTCAAACGGCACGGAGCTTACCGAGGGCGTTGATTATGTATTGACCTACAAAAACAATACAAACGCGGGAGTTGCCTCGGTAACGGTTACGGGAATCGGCAACTACGCGGGTACGGAAATTCCGATTTCATTCTATATCTCGGCGAGAGATATAGCCGAGGTAACGGCGGAGCTGACTTCTGACGCAATCTATACCGGTGATACCGTTACGCCTGTAATTAAGCTTACATTCGACGGCACGGAGCTTATCGAGGGCGTGGACTACATAGCCTCATACAGCAACAATGTTAATGCCGGTGTTGCAAATGTAACGGTTGTAGGTATGGGCAACTATAAAAACCTAAAGACAAATCTTTCCTTTAATATTACGGAAAGCACGGAGGCGAATGTTCCGAGCGCGCCGCAGGTATCTCTTGAAGCCGCTAAGAAAAGCATTAGCGTTACATGGACTGCGCCGGATGATAACGGTTCGCCCATAACCGGATATACGATATATTATATGGAAAAGGGTTCGGACGAGGTCAACAGTATAAGCGTGTCCGCCGAAACGAACAGCTATGTAATCGAGGGAACAAAATCCAATACGTCATACACCGTGTGGATGACCGCCGAAAACGCTGTCGGCGAGGGAGAAGAGTCCTCAAGGAACACCGTTTCGGCGAGCATAACAAGCAGCGGCGGCGGGGGAGGCAGCACTACTAAGGTTGTAGTTGCTACGGCTGAACCGTCGTCTTAAAGCGGCTCTGTTGTAACGGTTACGCCGGAGCCGGCGGAAACGGAACATATAGCCTATATCTCGGGTTATCCCGACGATACGTTCGGACCGGAGCTTAACATGACCCGTGGCGAAGCCGCCGCAATCTTTGCAAGATTGTCCGACTACGATGACAGTCACATATATGAAACGTCGTTTTCCGATATATCGGAGGGTGAATGGTATGAAAACTATATCGGATTTATTAAGCAGTTCGGTATGATAGAAGGCTATGAGGACGGCACGTTTAGAGCCGATAATCATATCACAAGAGCCGAATTTGCCGCGATTATATTCAGATACACAAGGTTGGTTGATGTTCAGACAACCGTATTTGAAGATACTGAATCTCATTGGGCAAGAAGTATAATAAGCGCGATTGCCGAACAGGGTTGGCTTGAAGGCTATGAGGACGGTACATTCAGACCCGAACAGGATATTACAAGAGCGGAAGCGGTCACAATCATAAACAGGGCGCTTGACCGTAACGCGGATACCGAATATATTGACGATAATTCGGAGAATTTAATTATATTCAAGGACATGGAAACCTCGCATTGGGCATATTATGATGTAGCGGAAGCAACCAACGCGCATAGGTATATGACGGAGGACGGAATTGAGAATTGGATATACGATACAATCCAATAATATAAAAGCTCCGTTTACCGCTATATAAGCGTTTATGACACCAAGCGCGGACGGCGTTCCGCATTTTCGGACGAACACTGTTCGCCCTAAAACGGAATATCAAATAAATGAGATAAAATTTTAGAAAAGTCAACACGTAAAAAGCTCTCAAATTCAATCTTAACGGCTTGTTTTCGAGAGCTTTTTTCATTGAAGTATTATCTAAATTCGGGAAAACAAAAAAACGCTGAGCTTCGGATATAACCAAACTCAGCGTTTTTGGTGCGAAGGACCGGACTTGAACCGGCACGGTAAAACCACACGCCCCTCAAACGTGCGCGTCTGCCTATTCCGCCACCCTCGCAGATGTATTATTTAACAACATTAGATATTATAACAGATTTAGTTCTGTTTGTCAATAAAAAAACAGAATTTTTTTGATATATTTGTTTGACAGACTTTCGCATAACATATCCGCCATACATAAAAAACACCACTCGTACAGAGTAAGGTTAGCCGCGCATTCCTCTCCCATCAGCTAAATCGCTTCGCATTGGGATACATATACGAAGCTTCAGTAAGAGTGAACGACATACTTTCAGAGTCAAGGAATATACAGTATTCATCTCATATAAATGGAATTTGTCGGATTGACATCGGATGAAAATTGTGGTAAAATTAAATAAAAGGGATAATCTGAAATTTTAATTTACAAGTAGGAGGAAAAATTATGAAAAAAGGATTTTAAGTTTGGTTTTGGCATTGACGATGTTATGTGCGTTTGTGCCGTGCGTTCATGCGGCTGCTATTATTGACAGCGGCACCTGCGGAGACAATTTGACATGGACTTTTGACAGTAACGGTACACTGACAATCAGCGGTACGGGGGATATGGATGACTATAGGTTTTATGAAAATTATTATAAGACTTATACCACATTGGAGGGCTATTCTTCGTTCATCGTACCATGGCACGACTATAGTGAAAACATAAGAAATGTTTCAATTTCTGATAAAGTAACAAGCATTGGATCTTGGGCGTTTCCTTATTGCACAGACTTAACATACATAGAGATACCTGATAGTGTCACGAGCATTGGTGATAGTGCATTTTATGATTGTACCGGTTTAACAGACGTAGAGATATCCAATAGTGTCACAAGTATTGGTGAACACGCATTTTATGATTGTATCAGATTAACAAGCATAAAGATACCTGATAGTGTCACAACTATCGGCGCTTCTGCATTTAATAATTGTTACAATTTGGCAAGCGTAACCATTCCCGATAGCGTTACAAGCATTGGGGACTGCGCATTTGAATATTGCAGCTTGACAAATGTGACTATTCCCGACAGCGTAGTAAGCATTGGAAAAGGCGCATTTAGCGGATGTGGCAGCTTAATAATAACTGTAGATGAAAATAACGCATATTATTCAAGTGAGGATGGTATTTTGTTTAATAAAGACAAAAAAACACTTATGGTATATGCAAAAGACAAAATAGAGACAATATACACAATACCGAGCAGTGTAACCGTTATTGACGACCATGCATTTCAGGGCTGCTATTCCTTAACAAGTATAACCATTCCCGACAATGTAACAAGCATTGGAGAACAGGCGTTTTGGGGTTGCAGTAGTTTGTCAAGCATAACCATTCCCGACAGCATAACTGATATTGTCAGCTATACGTTTTATTCTTGTAGCGGCTTGACGAGTGTAACGATAGGCAATAACGTAACAAGCATTGGGGAACAGGCGTTTTATTGGTGTAGATCTTTAACAAGCGTAACAATGGGTAACAATGTAGCAAGCATTGACGAATGGGCATTTCAAGCCACTTCATTGACCGATGTATATTACAGTGGCAGCAAAGATGAATGGTCAGTTATAGAAATCGGTGATTTTAATACATGTCTTACAAACGCCGACATACATTACAATGCCGTCGGAACGGCTTCGCCAATGATTGATGATGTAAGCGTTATTGCTGATGATGAAACAGGCACAAACGGCGTAAACATTTCGTTGTCAGATGTCGAATACGACAGCCAACTTATAACTGTATTTACAAAAGACGGAAGACTGACCGAAAATGCAATAACAGATAAATCTGCGGGCGATAAGTCCAAAACAAGTGAAACCACCAGCGACAGCTTTAACGAAGTAAAGGTGTTCATTTGGAACAGCATTGAGGGAATGAAGCCGCTGTGCGAGGCTGAAAGTATTACGATAGAAGAATAATAAAATACTTAACA
>JAJBTG010000198.1 GCA_020860985.1 Oscillospiraceae bacterium | reverse complement strand
GCTTTCGGCATCATAGGCATTAAACTTAAACCAACCGGGACCCTCTGAGCACAAAAATTCTGTGTTAGCAAGATTGGTGCTAAGGCGCTTATATTCACCTCGCTGGTATTCGGCAGCGTCAACGAATACGTGCAGGGGCGAGCTTTCCTCAAACTTCGTCACTCTGTAGAAAAGTCCGTCGCTGCCCTGTATCATTGTGGTATCGATAAAGCTGCGGGTGGTATTCGTGCCGTCCGCGCGCGTCGGTGTCTACCTGATAGTCAAATTGCTGGTGGTCGGTGATCGAATTGAAATCCCTCGTCTTTGAATAATACACAACCTTGTTTCCGCAGGAGTCGCTTTCCTCGTTAATATCCGTGCCCGACCAATACATAATGTATTCGCCTGTAATCTCGTCATAAATAGCCTCGGGCGCCCACGCGCAGCCGGTGTTGTCATCGGCAACCTTAACCATTCGCTGATCCGACCAATTAACAAGATCGTCCGACTCCCATACCATTATGTACTTGCTGCCCTCTTCGGAAAATGCCGTCCAATCTCCGCTTGTACAGTCGAGGTCGGTCGCAAGCAGATAGAACCTGTCGCCATCGGGCGAGCGCAAAAGATAATGGTCACGCAAGCCGCCCGTACCCATAGATGATGTTAAAACAGCTTGGTTGCCGTTGAGATCCTGCCAATTCAAGCCGTCGTCCGATATGGCAAAGAATGTTTGCTGATACGCCGCCGAAACCGCCGGTTCGATAAATGACGCGTATAGGTATCCCGTGAAATCACCGTCGTCGGACATTTCCTTATACGTTTTTTCGGGCTTTGCCTTAACCGTTACATGATAATCCTTTGTATATTCGGTGCCGTCTACCGTAACAGTTGCAGTAAGAACCACGGCGGTGTCCGTATCACCGCGCGTTACCACACCCGCCGGAATTACCGTATATGCGGAGCCGTACTTTGCTTTTTCTGCGTCGGTAAGCTCCGTTTCTGTCGTGCTTATAACTAACTCGTTGCTTGATTCCCACGTTACTGTTTCATCATAGCCGTCAATGCTGTCGGGCAGGGTGATGTTGCCCGCTATTTTATAGCCGTAATCTGTATAAGGGAGCGTCAGCTCATCAAGAGGATTATCCGAAAATTGATTTGGTAAATCCAAATATCCGTATTCCTCAAACAAGGCGGTAAGCTCCGACTCGGATATGGGTATAACATACCCGTGGCGCGGTGTGAAATCATATGTGAAATCGGTACCCTCCTCAAGGTCGGTGTAGTTTTCAAAATCACTTGTCACGGACACGCAAAATCCCGTTCCGTAAGCTGAGCTGTCGGCGCAGAATATCCATTTATCCTTGCCCTCGTTATCCTTGTCGAGCAGCTTATACATATTCGAGCCTTCAATCCTTGCGGCGCTATGCGCCTTTGTGTACGGCTCCTCAAGCTCCGTATAAGTGCCGTCCACGCTGTTGGAAACGGCGATACGTCTGCCGTCGAAATACATCAGCCAACGGTTGTTTATCTCATCATATATAATATCGCCGTCAATAGCTCCCTCGCTCGCGTAGTCGCCGTTTTCCTCGCCTGTCAATATGAACTCCGGCACAGTGTAGGTTGACGCGTCCATAAGGTCGGTCGCAAAATGCTTGTACATGACTGTACCTATTGTGTCCGCGGTGGACGCGTTTTGAATTGTGAGGTATATCATATACGCGCCCGTTGTGCCGTCTTCGTTTTGATGGTCCGGACACCATATTATCTGCGGAGCCCATGCTCTGTTGCAGTCCTCAAAGCCGTCAAAATTTTTATAATCGATAAGAATTTCATCATCCATATTTATAAGGTCGGCAGTCTTGTAGATTGCTATGGTCGATTGACTTGCCCAACCGGTAGAGGAATTCATATCCGTTACGACTATGTAAAAATATCCGTCCTCGCCCTCAAAAACAAACGGGTCGCGTAAATGCTCCGTGCCGAGATATGAGGTGAATACTGTTTCGCCGCCGTTCAGCGCTCTGAAATTGTATCCGTCGCGGCTGACACCGTAGCAAAGCTCCTCTATGGCTTTGCCGGTGTCCGGATTGTCCCTGAAATACGGAAAAGATATGCGGTGTCCTCTTCGATTTCTTCGGTTCCCGTGTCCGCAAGAGCCGGAAAAGCCGATGTCAACATAATTGCCGACACTGCGGCGCTGATTAGTTTTTTGAATTTCATGACATTATGCTCCTTTTCTGTTAAAATAAATTTTATTAAACAGCCGTATCGCTTTCAGCTCACAAGCTTGATGTGAGCCCTTATAATTTTATTATACATTGTCATAATTTCATTTACAATGCACGAAATGAACCTTGATGCGTTCAATTTTAAACCTAAATAAAAATCCAAAAAAATCGTATTGACGCGTAAATCGGTTCATGATAAAATGACAATTATAAGACAATCCGCGAAAGAGGTGAAATTTATGCAAACGAAAGTAAATGCCCATACGCTCTACTTTGATGATGAATTTTTGAAAGAGCATAACGGGTTTCATATGGAGCACAGCGCGACTGTACATGAAATGACTCCCGTTGTAAGCGGTCAAATTGTTCTTGCCTATACGGCACACGGCAAGGGGATTTTTTGTGAAAAGGACGCGAAACATGAAATCTCGGACGGGGATATTATACTTATCAATAAAGGCTCACAATATTGCTTTAAATCAACCAAACCCGGAGTGCCGCTGAGCTTTTATATATGCGTGTTCAATCCGGATAATTTGCCGTATTCGTGGAAATCGATAACCTCCGCGTTTAAGGAGTCGGAGCTTTTCTTTAATCTCGCATACACAAGTCTTATTGTACACGACACGGAGCATAACGATGTCAGAAATATGATGATTAGATTGTTGGACGAGTATACATATGCGCAGCCGAATTATGAGATGTCTTTCAGGTGCGAGCTTGTTGTTGCACTCACAACAATTTTTCGTCTGTATTCCTCGGCAAGGATAAACAAAGCTCCGCAAAATGATAATCAGGTACTCGGAAACGTATTTAATTATGTGAACAGAAATATATATAGGAAATGCTCTCTGACCGAAATAGCGGATTATTTGCATATGTCACCGCAGTATATTTGCTGAGTATTTAAAAAGAACGTCGGTATGACCTTCATAGAATACTGCAATTATCGGCGCGTCGAAAAGATAAAGGATTCACTTGAACACACTGATCGACCGCTGTATATTGTATACAACGACTTCGACTTCACACCCCGGTATTTGAATAAAATCTTTAAAGAACATACATGGTACAGCGTTAAGGAGTATAAGGGAAAGTTTAATTATAAAGCGGATAATCCGCTGTATCCGAAATAAATACAACAAAAGTCGGAAGACGATTATTTCTTCCGACTTTTCGCGCTTGTTACCGTTTAATTTTTATCGAGCCTACGCCGCCAAGCGTTGCTTTTACGGGAATAATATCGCCGTTTTCGTCAAAATACATTCTGTCAATGCACAGCTCTCTGTGATTTCCCGCCTCTGTACTATAGTCCTCAACGTCACCATATTCCTCAATGTTAAATCTGTGATAGCATATATACCACTCATCAGTGTTCGGGATATTCACCACAGCGTGGTGTCCGGTGCATTTTATGCGTCTGTCCTCGGCATTGTCGCGGCTGAGTATAACGGTGCTGCCGACAGGCGTTTGAATGGGAGATGTGCCCTTGTCGTATCTGACATGATAATTCGGTGAACGCGTATCGTCCTCGCACCATGTGAAATAATACACACCTTTGCGCTTGAATACGCAGCTGCCCTCGCGAAAATTCGGCGGTGTAATATCTGTTGGCACACCGTCAATACTCAGCATATCGCCGTTCAATTTTGCCGCGTACATATGCCCGTTGCCCCAGTATAAATATGCGCTGCCGTCATCGTCAATAAACACATCGGGGTCAATAGCTGTGCCCGGCAAGCTCCCCTCCGCAATAAGCGGCGCGCCGACATCGGTGAATTTCCCCGCAGGAGTGTCGCAGTATGCCGCGCCTATATTGCCGTTTCCACTGTAGTAAAAATAATATTTGCCGCTCTTTTCGGCAATAGCCGGCACCCATGCGCGGCTGCCGCCCGTCCACGGTACATCGGCAAAATCAAGTATAATGCCCTCGTCGCGCCGGTCAATCATATTTGCGGAAGAGAACGCCTTGAAATATGTGCTGTTCCATTCCATACCGCCGTCGGTGGTGGGATAGATGTATATTCTGCCGTCAAATACAGCAATATCGGGGTCGGCGTAAAAGCCGTGTATTATCGGATTGCTCATATAACTTCCTCACTTTTTTGTTTTTATTATATTATATTGATATTGACTTGTCAAGATATTGGATTTAATCAAATCGGGAAATAAACAGTCATTCGTGCCGCACCTGTTTATGCGTCTGCATATATTAAGAAATAATAAGTGGAACGATAGAACCTTGATTTTAAGGGTATAAGCATAACTATATTACCTTGCGGGTTTCAAGCTCCAAAACCGCAAATTATGACGGCATTGACTTCTGTTATTATCCAGATACTCCCACGATTGACAGCGTGTATTTTAACAGAGCGAGAAAATTGTTACTTGAAGCAAGTAACGGAACAAACTAAATCACCGAACACGATATTGCGGTAATAAAATCACCAAAAAACCGGCGGCTGTCCAATATAGGCAGCCGCCGGTTCCTTATGTCACTGTTTCAGTGCCGCGAATGTTATGTAATAAACATCGTATTTTACCGGCATACCGAACTCGTTATACTCATTCACAAAGCGCAGCTTAACCGTCTTTGGCGTATCGTAGCTTTCCTTATCTCTGAGCTTCAAGCCGAGCGATATGGTTTTTCCGTTGTTTTCAAAATCCATATGCATATGACTTGCGAATGCGATGGCAAATCTGTCCTCCATAATTCTCACGTCGTCCTTTTTCAAATCCGCAAAAATTCCGTTTTCTTTCGTGTCGGTAAATTTTAGCGTTATGTCCTTTAACATACCCGAAGCCTTGCCAAAATCGGCGTATACTGTCGCGTGAAATCCCGCCTGATCTACTTGCAGCTCGCCGTTTTCATCATCGGCGGTAATATGCGCGAGCGCGAACGGCTCCGGTGAAATATCCGTGCCGATCTGCCACATAACAAGCGTCGGCGTCAGATTCATATCATCGCTCAAACCATTGCCAAGCTGACCGTAGCGGTTAAATCCCCAGCCCCACACATTATCATCGGTATCAACCGCCATCGTGTGATTAGTGAGGCACATAATGCTCTTGATTTTTACATCCTTATTATTTCCCCGCTCGTCCTTCCATTCGCAAAGCTTCATAGGCTTCTTTACATATGACGAAAAATCGCCGCAGCTTACATTCGGCACGCCGACCTGACCGTAAAGATTATATCCCCAAGACCATATGTTTCCGTCCTTATCCAAAATGACCGAGTGCTCGTATCCGGCACCAATATCCGCCGCCTTTGCGCCGTCAAGTCCCGTAACGGGCACAGGCACCGCGCTCATAGCCGCGGGATTATTGGGCCCCGTGGGAATTGTATCATTGCCCAACTGACCGTATTGATTCGAACCCCATGCGTAGATGTTGCCTGCCTCATCCATCACCATTGTATGATAGTAGCTCGCGGAAACCTTTGTAATTCCGTGAAGTCCGTCAACCTTTACGGCGATTTTTTCATAGGCGTTAAGTCCCGTTTTGGCGTTCGCATTGCCCAACTGTCCGTACTGGTTCCAACCGTATGTCCATACCTCGCCGTTTTCGTCAAGAACCGCAACGTGCTGTCCGCCCACGGCAAAGGATTTTATTTTAATTCCCTCCGGCAGTACATCAACCGGTGCCGGCGTAAAGAGCGCGGATTTTGTGCCCGTACCTATATCGAGAGCCTTAACGCCAAGCTGACCGAATCCGTTACTGCCCCACGACCATAGTGTGCCCTCTTCATCAAGCGCGAGCATATTCCAACCGCCGCCCGCTATCTGCATGATTTTCATATCTATGCCGTCAGCATTACGTATCACGACCTGCTCCGGCACTGCCTTTCCGCCGATAACCGCCGCACCGGGGAACGGCGGAGCCGCGAAGTTATCCCAACCCCAATACCAGACACTGCCGTTCTCGTCAAGCGCCGCCGCGTGATTATGTCCGGCGCAAATGTCCGTGATTTTTACATTTTCTCCCCAAGACGGGATAACCGGCTCCGGAATCGGGTTCGGGTCCATTCCGGTCTTTTTGCCGTTGCCGTTTTGACCGTACTGATTATGTCCCCAGCTCCAAACCTTGCCGTTTTTATCCAACAATATTGTGTTATGCTGACCGCTTGTCATTTTGATACTGCTCATAGCTTACAATTCCTCCTTTTACGAAATTGACCGATAATCTTATTAATTACAGTATAACATTCGCAAAATCAATCATCAAGCAACAATATCAAGGAAAGTGTCGTTTTAAGCCTCCTCTGTCATTGCCGGCAGATACCAGTTGCTGAACAGCGATTGAATAATGTCCAGCAAATCCTCATCGGGGAGCACGTCCTTGCTTTGCAGATTGGTAAGCACCGCGTGCATAATGCCATAAAAGTACATATACTTTACAACTCTTATCTTAGGCGTGTCGTCGCTTCCCTTATACAGATTATTCGGCATATTTTCCCGTATTCGCCGCAAAAAATGCGCGCGGTTCTGCTCCGACATCAGTACGGTTATTCGCGCCTTGTTTTCGTGAAAACAGCTAATCATAACCTCGAAAAACCGTCTTTCACCAATGGAGTTTTCGTTGTAATGCTCGCTTAAAATATTCCGTGCGTTATTTATAAATTCATCCTCGGCATATTCTATCAGAGCGTAGACGTCTTCAAAATACCGATAAAAGGTCGTGCGGTTATATCCCGCGCGGTTAGTTATCTCACGAATGGTAATTTGATTGATATTCTTTATTTCCGCTAATTGAAAAAATGCCGTAACAAACGATTCTCTCGTTAAATCCGTAACCTCCGGTTGTTTTTTCATGGTTATTATCCTCCCTGCTTCAATGTGTTTTTCTATCATTATACAACAGGTGTCGCGCAAAATCAAGCGATGCTGAGTTATCATGCGACATTTGTTTGATATTGTTGCTTGATAAACCGATTTAAGCGTTGTAAAATAATATCATATACAACATATGTCGCGCGGAAAGCGGCAAAAAAATATATGTGGAGGTCTTATAAAATGGAAAACATTGCACTTGAAAATTTAAAAACACGCAGGAGCGTAAGGAGCTATTCAAGCCGTCCCGTGGAGGATGAAAAGCTAAACGCCATTCTTGAGGCGGCAACATACGCGCCGACGGGAATGGGAAGTCAGTCGCCGGTTATCGTGCTTGTAAAGTCGCCCGAGATGGTTAAGAAAATCAGTAAAATGAATGCCGCCGTAATGGGCAGAGATGTTGACCCGTTTTACGGTGCGCCGGCTGTCGCCATAGTTTTCGGCAATAAGGAGTCGGTCCCGACGTGGTTTGAGGACGCCTGCCTTGTCGCGGGAAATCTTTTAAACGCCGCGCACGCGGTTGGCGTGGATTCCTGCTATATTTACAGGGCGAAAGAGACATTCTCCTCCGCCGAGGGTATCGCGCTCTTAAAGGAATGGGGTCTTAACGAAAATTACGTAGGCGTGGCAAACTGTATCTTAGGCTACGGCGAGGGCGAAGCACCGCAGCCAAAGCCGCGCAAGAGCGATTATATAAAAATTGTATAAAAAACAAACACAGCCGAAAGACCGCGTTTACGCGCGCTTCTTTCGGCTTTGGAATAGTAGAAAGGAGAATGAAAATGAAAACATTGATTGCTTATTATTCAAGGGGCGGCGTGACAAAGAAAGCGGCGCAAAAGCTTCAAAGAATTACGAATGGAAGCTTGTTTGAGATTACAGGCGAAAAGGATTACGGAAATTATTTCACGGCTTTGGGCATCGCGCGAAAGGAATTTTCGCAAAACGAGCTGCCAAAGGTGACGAGTGCGGTGAAAAATTTCGAGGTCTATGACCGTATTTTGATTGGTTTTCCCATTTGGTACGGTAAATGCCCGCAGCTCGTTATGTCGTTTATATCGCAGTACGATTTCACCGGCAAGGATGTTTTTCCGTTTTGCACAAGCGGTATGAGCGGCATCGATTCGGCGGCGGCACTCCTGAAAGACATGCTCAAAGGCGCAAATGTTCATTCGGGACTCCGTATGAACAAGGCGGACGACGCGGCTGTGAAGCAGTGGCTTAAAGAAAAGGCATAATATTAAATCAATATTCCGCTGTAAAGGAGGAAATTTGAAATGAAAAACGAATACGTCAAACTAAACGAATTTATGGAGCAAAGCGGCAAAACAGTTGCCGTTACCGGCGCGGGTATTTCATATCTCTACGGTATGCGGAGATTGAAAAAACTCATTGGCGTGCGAAGCTCGCGTCAAGTTTTTTCGGCATCATATGTACGTCAACATCCCGAAAAATTCTATACCTTAATACGAGATACATTTTTGGACGCAACCTTTGTTAAGGGTCCGAGTGCGGGTTCATAAGCAGCTTGCCGAACTGGAGCGCGATGGGCGGCTTTTCGGCATTGTAACTCAAAATATGGATTGCCTTCACACCGTTGCAGGCTCAAAAAATGTCGCGGAATTTCAAGGGAGCTTTGCCAATAATATCTGCATAGACTGCCAAAGCCGCAGCTATGATTACAACGTATGGAATCAAGGTCATATGCCGCGCTGTGAAAAATGCGGCGCGCCGATTATGCCTACAAGCTTTTATACGGAAAGAAATATTCGCGACGCGGTTTTGCGGACGGCCATGCAAAAAGCGATAGATATGATTGCCGAGGCGGATTTGGTGATTATTATCGGCACGACGGGATTTCGGAGCGAGGAATATATGAGCCGCATACGTCTGAGCGCAAGAATTGTACAAATCAATCCGAGTGAAACAAAATTCGATGCGTCTGCCGACCTTAATATCAGAGCGGACGCCACCGAGGTGCTTGACGCGGTTATGAATCTGACGAAGGAGGGGTAATTTTATGCTCTTTTCGGGAGTAAGCCGCGATAACGACAAAATAAAACGGCTGTCGGAATATATTGACAAAAGCGAGCGTATAGTCGCGACCACGGGAGCGGGAATTTCCGTCGGAGGCGGCGGCTTGACCTACGGTCAGCTTTTCCGCTCAACCCACCGTGGCGGTGCGCGGGACTTGGAAAACGGCGACAACTCATTTTTGCATACCTATTTGGATTCTATGTTTCGATACAAGCCGAGCTTCAGCCACTACGCCCTTGCCGATATGGAAAAGGACGGCAAGCTCATCGGGATTATCACAACGAACGTGGACTGTATGCACACGATTGCGGGTTCCGAAAACGTCGCCGAAATTCAAGGGAGCGTTCAGGTTAATTGCTGCGCCGACTGCGGCAGA
>JAJBTG010000045.1 GCA_020860985.1 Oscillospiraceae bacterium | reverse complement strand
TACGCTTACGATTACCCATGTTCTTTCTGGAAAATCAATAATGCGTATGAAGCGGCGGAGGAGTCAGGTAATTATTCCGATATAATCAACTACGGCACGCAGGTAGTCAACCTTATAAGGAATGAGCCGCTTAACGAGCAGACCGCGGACGTTATGGGGTCGCGGCTTTATGTTATGGGAAACGCGTATGAGCAGCTGGGCGAATATGATATGGCTGCGGATTGCTTTGAGGAGTATATCCAATACGGCGAATACCGCGGTTGGGACGACGGAGTTAAAATTGCAAAGGCAAAGGCTTTACAGTTTACATCCACGGTTGATGTTTACACGGAGACGAGTGAAACCCAAAAATATTACGGCGCGATAAACGAGCCTGAAAAAGGCACGCTTATCGGTCAGACAAGCGATTCCGAAACCAAGAACGAGGAATCGATGATACTGCTGTATCAGGAATACGGACAATCTCTTAACAGCCATGTTACGGCGGTGCTTGACAAAGCTCAAAAAAGCGGTCGAGCGGTGGAGTTTGCTCTTAATTTTCCGTATGAAGGAGCTCAGCTTGACGATATTATAAACGATACAAGCTTTTTGCCAAAGCTTGTCAATTTGTTGCAGAGCTACAACAGTGTTCCGGTATATCTGCGTATCGGCGCGGAGATGAATATTTGGACGAGTTACGCCGAACCCGAAAAGTACAAGCAAGCATTCAGGAAGATAGCGGACGAGGTGCATTACAATACATTCAATGTTGCGATTGTTTGGAGCGTTGGTCATACATCAAGCTGGAATATAAATATGGATGATTATTATCCCGGCGACGAATATGTGGATTGGGTCGGCATCTCCGCTTACTGCAATAAATATTTTGAGGGAAAGGTTTGGGATGTTGAGAACAGCTTTAATGAAGTCTATTTCAAAAGCGGTGACAGTGCCGATCCGGTGCTTCTTATAAAGGAGGTTGCGGATAAATACGGCGACAGAAAGCCGTTGATGTTTTCCGAGGGCGGTGTTGCTCATTTGACAAGCAGTGACTCCGTTTATGAGGAGCATACTCAGTGGGCGATAGATAAAATGGAATATATGTATAATTATGTGCCGATGGTTTATCCGCAGGTAAAGCTTATGGCATATTTCAATAAATATATTTCGAGCGAGGCAAACGAATATGCGCTCTCGAGGAACGCGGAGCTTTCCGCCAAATACGATGAAATGCTTAGTCTGCCGCATTTTATAAAGTCGTCATACGGGGCTTCTCCGGAATACGTTTATAAAAGCGCGGAAAACGCGAGCGCGGGCGATTCGATAACGCTTTACGCATACCCGCACATTTACGGTGATGTTCATCCGAAGGTGGATTACTATATAGACGGCAATTGGGCGGCGAGCAGCTCATCCGTTCCTTACAAGTGCGTTGTAAATTTGAGCGATTACGCGGCGGGCGCACATGAGCTTAAGGCGGTCGTAGAGAGCGGCGGCAAGGTAATGACGGAAAAGAGCTACACGATATATTCCGGCGGCTCTGAAAATACGAGCGGCAGTTCCGATGAAATAAATATAAAAATCAACGGAAAATATGTAAGCGCGGATGTAGCGCCGTTTATTGAAAACGACAGAACATATGTGCCCGTAAGACTTATTTCCGAGAATTTGGGCTGCGACGTTACATGGGAGCAGGATGTGCAGACGGCGGTTTTAAGCCGCGACGACACGAATATCAGAATGACGCTCGGCAGCGGCGATATAATCGTAAACGGTGAAACACGCCATATAGATTCAGAGGCAAAAATGAAGAATGACCGCTTATTTTTGCCGATACGCGCCGTGTCGGAAATTCTCGGTGCAGACGTTGACTGGGACGGCTCGGAAAGATGCGTGATTGTCGAGGGATAAATATTAAAGGTCAAGCGCGCCGCTCAATCAAATTAAGCTTTTCGGATTAACGCTTTTGATTTAAGTGTGAGTAAACGGGGTTTTGTCCCGTATTAAAATAATATAAAGGGAGTGGTTAAATGGAAATGAGAAAGGTAATCGCGGTTGCTTCAGCGGCGGCGGTACTTGGAGGAAGTGTTCCGGCAATGGCTAAATTTACCGCCTATACCGGTGCGGAGGACGGCTACAGCATGGGGTACTACGAGGAGGAATGGAATGAGGCGGACAGAGCGGAAACGGAATCGCTCTACGCAAACAGACCGAAGTCGGAGCGTCAAATGGAAAATCTCGGACGCGCGCTTACCGCTGTTCCCGGCGACGGAGGAACGCTTGTAAGCTGGAGATTTCTCGGAACGGACTCGTACTCTCTGTACTATAATCTGTACAGAAACGGCGAAAGACTTAACAGTGCGCCGATAAACGGTTCAAATTATTTTGATACCGACGCGCCGTCGGAAGCGGAATACACTCTTGTTGAGGTTGTAGACGGCGAGGAAAACGGAGTTGAGGTTACGGCAACAGCGTGGGATAAGGAATATATTTCAATTCCCGTGAAAGAGCGCGACGGCTACATAATAGACGACGGAGCAATAGGCGACCTTGACGGCGACGGAGAATATGAATATATTATCCGCAGAACACCCACGGATATGGATACGGCAACGCGCACGGGGTATCCGTTGATTGAGGCGTACAAGCAGGACGGAACGCAGCTTTGGACAATCGATATAGGACCTAACGAAATCAACGAGGTTGATATAAATTTCCTTGTTTACGATATGGACGGCGACGGAAAATCGGAGCTTGTTATGCGCTCGTTTGAGGGAACAATCGACGGCGCGGGCAATGAAATCGGTGATGTAAACGGCGATAGTGTCACAGACTACAGCGCAAATAAAGATAACCTCGCCATATTTACCGACAGGCAGTATATTATTTCAACGCCCGAATTTCTGTCCGTATATGACGGAGAAACCGGCGCGGAGATTGACAGAACCGATTTGCTTCCGTCAAAGGAGCCGCTGTCGGAATGGTCGTACAGATACACCGACACCGGCAGACTTACAAAGCGGGCGAGCCATTATTTGTTCGGACTTGCGTATCTTGACGGAGTAACGCCGAGCGTTGTAATGGTGCGCGGCGCGTGGGACAATGTCCGCGCGGCGGCATGGCATATTTCCGATGGTAAGTTTGTTCTCGACTGGGAGCATAAAACCGCCAATACCGACGACGTAAACAGCATATGGGGCGCCTGCAACCACAATCTGTCGGTTGCGGATATAGATTTTGACGGCAAGGATGAAATCATTTCCGGCCCCATGGCGATGGATCACGACGGAAGCGAGCTGTACGCGGTAAAGGGCACGGATAATGACGGCAACGAGCAGAAATTCCTGCACGGCGACGCGTTCGATTTGGCAAAAATGGATCCGAATTATAACGGTTATCTTGTTTGGGCGTGTCATGAAAACGCAAACATTCTCGGAAATATCGAGCTGCATGACGGACGCACCGGTCAGGTTCAATTCGGCTATAGCAAAAATAAGGATACCGGCAGAAGCCGCGCCGGCGATATTGACCCGAATTACGAGGGCTATGAGGTTTGGGGCTCAACCGCTACTATTCCGATGAATTTCACGGGAGAGCAGATTGCGGATAATTTCAATCAGTTTAAGTACAGACTTCCCGACGGAACCTTTGAAAAGGACAGCGAAACGGGCGAGGACGCGCTCGGAACGCTTCCGATGAATTTTAAGGTTTATTGGGACGGTGACTTGCTGAGCGAGTTTCTTGACGGAACGCGTGTTTCAAAGTGGAATTGGGATGAGAAGCTTGTTGACGTTATATTTGACGCGGAAAATTGCTCATCGAACGGAGGAACAAAAGCCGTTCCGGTTATTACCGCGGATTTATTCGGTGACTGGCGTGAGGAAATAGTATGGAAGAGCACGGACGAGAAAGAGCTTAGAGTTTATTCGACCGCCATTCCGACAGGATATAAGATTCCCACGCTTATGCAGGATTATTACTATCGCTCGTCCGTAGCGACACAGAACAATCATTATAATCAGCCGCCAAATGTCAGCTATTATCTCGGCGCTGAAACAACGGAGGTTCCGCAGTTTGAGGGATACGTTATAAAGGACGGTCAAAAGGTTACGAATCCCGAATAGCCGGGCGACCACTGCACATAAACAATCGGCAGCGGTAAGGTTGCGGCTTCAAGCGTTGCGCTTGTGATTGACAGTCCGTATGCTTATGTCGGCTCAAAGCTGACAAAGGTTGACGAGAACGACGATGAGGTGGTTCCGTTTATCGCCGAGGGCGACAGGACGCTTGTACCGGTACGCTTTATTTCCGAAAGCTTCGGAATGGAGGTAGGCTATGACGACGCTTCGAGAAAGGTTACTCTTTCCGGCGGCGGCTATGATATAGAAATGACGCTTGACAGCGCGGAATACACCGTAAACGGAGAGGGCAAGACGCTTGACGTAACGGCAAAGAGCTACAACGGCAGAACAATGATTCCGCTTCGTGCGATGGCGGAGGCAATAGGCAAGAATGTATTCTGGGATCCGTCGGGATATATATTCATAGGCGATAAGGAGCTGACGGACACGTCCTCGGTTACCAAGAGGGTTGAAATTTTGACGTCGGGCGAGGAGCCTGCCGCTACCCCGACACCCGTGCCGACGGCAACTCCCGAGCCTACTCCCACGCCCAACCCGCTTGACAGTATGACATATACGGATTACACGGACAGCGAGGGCACAACATGGAAATTATATGTTGACGAGGATTTCTCAAGTTACAGCGCCGGCGATGCGGCGGGATGGGCGGGAACAAAACCCGCTCCGCTTGATGTAATCGGCGTTACAAGCACGGGAACCATGGGAATATCCGGTAGTGCGAAGGGCAACAGAAACGCGATTTACCGCATGGCGGGAGCTATGACCGGCAAGGCGCTTATCGAGCTTGACTGGAAAATAGGCGCTATGACGGGAGGAACATCCGTCGGAGAGCTTCGCTTTGCGGACAGCTCAAATCAGGTATTCCTCGCGTTTAAGACCGCCGAAAATACGGAAATGCAGTATAGCTGGGGCGGCGCAATTTCAAACGGTGCACTTGAAAGCGCCGAATGGAAAAATGTCGGTATCGGCTTCTCAAAGGACGATTTCTATCATATAGTAATCGAAGCGGATTTCGATACGAAAGTGGCAAGCTTCACGGTTTCGAGAGGCTCCAATGTAGGCAAGGGCAGCGTGACCTTTGACAATGCGTCAAACTTCGGCGCGATAGAGGTTCTTGCGGTAAGGCAGGATAAGAATTTCACTTGGGCGACGGAGCTTGATAATATAAAGATTGGTATGCAGTAATATATGGAAGAAAAATTTATGCGGGAGGCAATCCGCCAGGCGCGTAAAGCGGCGTCGATAGGAGAAACTCCCGTCGGCGCGGTAATCGTGCGCGACGGAGAAATCATCGCACGCGGTTATAATAAGCGCGAAACAAAAAAGAATGCGCTTTTGCACGCGGAAATCAATGCGATTGACAAGGCGTGCAAAAAGCTCGGAGGATGGCGGCTCCCGAGGTGCGATATGTATGTGACGCTCGAGCCGTGTCCGATGTGCGCCGGCGCGATTGTCAACGCCCGTATCGATAATTTGTATTTCGGCGCTTACGACAGTAAATCGGGCTGCGCCGGCTCAAAAATAAATTTGTTTGAAGCGGGGCTTTTTAATTATTACGTCAATGTAAGCGGCGGCATTATGGAGGAGGAATGTGCCGGACTTCTTACGGCATTTTTCAGGGAGCTTCGCAGCAAAAAAAACAGGACTTGAGAAGCTGTAAAAACAGCCTAAAAACGAAAAAGCGCACCAATGGGTATCCAAGTTATCCATTGGTGGGCTTTTTTGCTTGAGCCGTGAACGGAGGACGAGCCGATATTATCGGGTTTCGGAGGTGAAACGCATACATACAAACTCCTATTGCAGCGCTTTAATTGGGTGTTGATGTATTTAATGTGTAATTTTTCTGCCGTGCCAAATAAAAAAATTATGAAAAACTATAGATTTTTCATAAGGTTTGTTGTATAATGATAATAATTGTAATTTAAATCGGGGCAATGCTTTGTCAAGCTCGCTTGAAACAGAGCTTGCGAACGATTGCATAAGATTATGAGGACAAAGCAAAAAGTGTTTTTTGAGGGCATTGCCCTTTACTGAAAGGAGAAAATAATGAAGCTGCGTAAAATACTATCATTGGTTTTATCACTGTCGCTTGTATCGGTGATTCCGTCGGTTCACGCGGAGGAGCTGTTTTCACAGACCTACGACATGACCGAGGCGGTTCCCGACGGCGAGAACGGCATTGTACTTGAGGTTGAGGTTCCCGACGGCGATTATACCGTAAACGTAAAAACGGGCGGAGATACGGAAACATCGGCTAATATCTACATAAACGGCGGTGAGCGTGTTCGCGCGTACACGCTTGAGGCGGGGGAAACACAGGATAATGAACAGCCTGTAGTGCCGAAGGATGGAAAAATTTCCGTGCAAATTCTCGGTGATAATCCCAATGTAACGGAAATTGATATAACGCAGCTTCCCGATAGGACGGAGACGGGGGAGAAGCCGACGATTTATATCGCGGGCGACTCTACCGCGCAGACATATAAATATGAAAGCGTATATCCGCAAACGGGTTGGGGTCAGGTTTTTGACAGATATTTTACCGACGATGTTATAATTGAAAACCGCTCTATGGGCGGCAGAAGCTCGAAAAGCTATAATAACGACGGCAGACTCGATAGAATTTTAACGGAAATGTACCCCGGAGATTATGTGTTTATACAGTTCGGTATAAACGACGGAGCGGAAAATAACCCCGAGCGCTATATCAGCGTTGAGGATTATAAAACTCTTATAACGGAAAAGTACATCGGCGAGGTTGAAAAACGCGGTGGTATACCGGTGCTTATGACCGCCTCGGCAGCCGCGTGGTGGGACGAGGAAAATAATAATTTTATGGAATCGAGAGCCGATTATGCCGACCCTACAAGAGAAATCGCGGAGGAAACGGGAGTTAAATTCATTGACGCCAACAGGATTATGACGGACACATGGAACTCGATGGACAAGGATGATGTGCTGTCGGGATATTTTATTTGCGAACAGCTTGAAAGTAAGGCGTATCCGACCGGTACCAACGATACGACACATATGAAGGAAAAGGGCGCTCTCAGAGTTGCCGGACTTATTGCCGACGCGATACCCGAAGATGTTCCGGAATTGGCGCAGTATCTTAAAGAGGACGAGGTGTTCACGGATATTTCGGGACACTGGGCGGAGGAAACAATAAACGGCTTAGCCGAGCAGGGTACTGTTGAGGGTACGGGAAACGGCTGCTTTGAGCCGGAGGGAACCGTAACGCGCGCGGAATTTCTGCAAATGTCGATGGAAGCGGCGGGAATTGCACCGGTTGCGATTCGCCGCAGCTAGTGCATTGCCGCAAATTCAAAGGATTGGTTCGGAGGGTATTTGCAGGGAGCGTTGGATAAAAATTTGATTCCCGAGGCTATGATTGAGGACTGCAATAGTGAGGATATTACAAAAACTCTTGCCGAAGCTACCGATACGGAGGAGGCGGTAACGGCTGATTTGACCGTGTACACCGGTGAATTTAACGGAAATGAACCGATAACACGCGAGGAAACAGCGGTTATCGCGGTGAATTGCCTGGGCTACGCTATGAGAAATTCGTCGCAGCCGATAGATTTATCAGGTAAAGCATCGGAAACAGCGTTTTCGGACAGCGATATTTATGAGGAGTATATTAATTCCGTTGACGCGGCGTATTCGATGGGGTTGATAGAGGGCATGGGTGACGGTACATTCAGACCTAAGAACACCTTAACCCGCGCGCAGGCGGCGGCGATTATAAGCAGGCTTGCCGATTTACTGAAATAGGAGAATGATATGAAAAAGATAATAACAGCGGTAATTTTGTCAATATACGCTTTGTCGTCAACCGCATACGCGGCGGAATTTACGGACATCAGCGGACATTGGGCGGAGCAGACTATAATCTCTCTTGCCGATAAAGGAGTTGTAAACGGTATAACGGCGGAAACCTTTAAGCCGGAGGGAACCGTAACCCGCGCGGAATTTCTGAAAATGTCGATGGAAGCGGCGGGAATTGAAACGGTTGAGCTTCGCCGCAGCGAGTGCCTTGACGCAAATTCAAAGGATTGGTTCGGAGGGTATTTGCAGAGCGCTCTCGATAAGGGATTAATACCGTCCGATATGATAAGCAATTACAGCGTGGATGTTGTTTCAAAGGAAAACAGCGACGGAACAATAACTTCAAAGGCGATATATAACGGAGCCTTTACGGGAAATCTTCCGATAACGCGTGAGGAAATGGCGTCGCTTGTACAAATAATGTACCAGTATTCGCTCAATGCAAGTACCATGAAGGATTTGACGGAAGCGGCTGATTTGGAATTTACGGATAATGATTCCATAAGCTCGTGGGCATTCTCGTATGTGCGTCTTGCGTATGCACAGGGATTTATAGAGGGTATGGACGACGGCTCGTTCTCCCCGAAAGCAACGGCTACCCGCGCGCAGGCGGCGGTTATTATAAGCCGTGTTTTGGAAAAGATTGGTGAGTAAGGAGGGATATTTATGTTCAGTAAAAAAGCAATAAGAATAATATGCCTTGTTACGGCTGTCGCTATGCTCGTTCCGATTTGCATAGGCATTGTTTCTATGTTTATGTCGGTGAATTGAGAAAATATATTTCAGAGGGGTAAATTATGAAAGAATTTATTGGTGCGCTTTTACATTTTGATATTGACAGTTTGTTTCGTAAAAAAACAACGAACACCTTTATTCAATTTTTCAGATACATATTTGTCGGAGGCTTCGCGTTTCTTGTCGATGCCTTTGTGCTGTGGCTCTGTGAAAAATTTGTGCATTATATGATAGCGGCGGCGATAGCGTTCGTTGTCGGGCTTGCCGCGAACTATTTGCTGTCGATTTTCTTTGTGTTCAGCGAGAGCAAGCAGGTAAAAAATAAGGCGGCGGAATTTACCGCGTATGCCGTAATCGGGGTTATAGGACTCGGTCTTACCGAGGTTATAATGTATCTTTTGACGGATATATGCGGTTTGTATTTTTTGCTGTCAAAAATTATTGCCGCGGCGATTGTTCTTGTGTGGAATTTCGTCGCAAGAAAAAAAATACTGTATACGAATAAACAGAAAGAGGATAATTGATTATGAAAAAGATTATTGTAATAGGAGCAGGTCCGGCCGGACTTACGGCGGCATACGAGCTTTTGAGCAAGTCGGACGATTATGAGGTTACAATCTTAGAGGAAAGCGACAGAATAGGCGGTATATCGCAGACGGTTAAATATAAGAACAACAGAATGGACATCGGCGGACACCGTTTCTTTTCAAAGGACGAGCGCGTTATGGACTGGTGGTATAATATTCTGCCGCCGCAGGGCGCTCCCGCAAAGGATGATAT
>JAJBTG010000273.1:7644-9560 GCA_020860985.1 Oscillospiraceae bacterium | reverse complement strand
GTTGAAAATCCGTCGGATGAAAGCGGAGTTGCCGATTTTACGGAGAATCTCAATTCCGAATCCAAGATTATATTAAAGAATGCTAAGCTTGACGCGTCGATAAAGGACTTGAAAGTCGGAGATAAATTTCAATTCCTGCGTCTGGGATATTTCTGCGTAGATCCGGATTCGACGCCGGAAAAACCGGTGTTTAACAGGACGGTCGCGCTTCGCGACGCATGGAAAAAGGTCAGCAAGGCTTAAAGAAAGGAATATGAAAAATGGAATATACAAATTATTTGGCGGACAGAGTTAAAACAATGAAGGGCTCGGCTATTCGAGAAATGTTCAAGCGTATGGCGGATCCCGAAATTATATCGCTTGCGGGCGGCAATCCCGCCGCGGAGCTTTTCCCGGGCGATGAGCTTTCAAAGATAGCGGGCAAAATCCTTATGACAAGCCCGACTCTTGCGTTGCAGTACGGAACTACCGACGGCTATCCCAAGATGAAGGACTGCGCAAGACAGCGGGCCGCAAAGGTCAATTCGGTAAAGGAGGGCGATGAAATCCTCATTATGACCGGCGCGAACCCGGGTATAGATTTAACCGCTAAGGCGCTCTTAAACAAGGGAGATGCCGTTGTTGTCGAAAGTCCCAGCTTTATCGGCAGTCTAAACGCGTTCAGAAGCTATGAGTGTAAGCTTGTCGGGGTTGACGTGGATGATGACGGAATGGATATGGACAAGCTTGAGGAAGCGCTTAAAACCAATGACAACGTAAAAATGATTTACACAATCCCGACATTCCAGAATCCGACCGGCGTTACCATGTCGCTCGAAAAGAGAAAGCGTATGCTGGAGCTTGCGTCAAAGTACGATGTGCTTATTTTGGAGGACAATCCCTACGGTGATTTGCGTTTTTCGGGAGAGGACGTCGCTACGATAAAGTCGTTTGACGATGAGGGCAGAGTTATTTACGCCGGCTCATTCTCGAAGATTTTATCACCGGGTATGCGTCTTGGATATTTATGCGCGCCCGCGCCGATTGCGGAAAAGATTGAAATGCTCAAGCAGGTAAACGACGTTCATACGCCGATGCTTACTCAGCTTATGTGCGTTGAGTTTATGAAGAAGTACAATATTGACGATTACATCGAGAGGAACAGAGAGCTTTACGGCAAAAAATGCGCTAAGATGTTGGAAAGTATGGAGAAATATTTCCCCGCCGGCAAGGTTAAGTGGGTGGTTCCCGAGGGAGGAATTTTCCTATGGTGCGAGTGCCCGACAATTACCGATATAACTCCGGTTGTTGACAAGTGTATTGAAAAGAAGGTTGCAATTGTTCCCGGTTCCAATTTTGCGACGGATATATTTGCTCCCTCGAATAAATTCAGATTGAATTATTCGTCGGCTACGCTTGAAAATATCGAGGAGGGTATAAAACGCCTCGGCGAAGTCCTGACGGAAATGCTGTAATTTAAACTATATATTGGGAGGAGATTACAATGGACGATAAGAAAATTATATTTTCCGGCGTACAGCCGTCGGGAAATCTGACTCTCGGCAATTACCTCGGCGCGATAAAGAATTGGGTCGATATTCAGAAGGATTATCACTGCATATACGCCATGATGGATTTGCATACGATAACGGTGCGGCAAACACCGGCGGATGTTCGCCGAAGAACGTTTGAGGTGCTTGCGCTGTATCTTGCCTGCGGAATAGACCCGGAGGAAACCATTCTGTTTATACAGTCGCAAAATCCCGCTCATGCGGAGCTTGCGTGGGTGCTTAACTGCTATACCTATATGGGCGAGCTTCAGCGAATGACGCAGTTCAAGGATAAATCCGCGCGGCACGCGGAGAACATAAACGCCGGACTTTTCACATATCCCGTGCTTATGGCGGCGGATATTCTGCTTTATCAAGCGGACTATG
>JAJBTG010000273.1:599-7634 GCA_020860985.1 Oscillospiraceae bacterium | reverse complement strand
CCGCGATATTGCACAGCGCTTCAATGCTATTTACGGGGATGTGTTCAAAATCCCGGAGGGACTTTTGTCAAAGTCGGGTGCAAAGGTTATGAGCCTGCAGGAGCCTACAAAGAAGATGTCAAAGTCCGATGAAAATCCCAAGGCGTACATATCAATGATGGACGATATGAATGTCATTGCGAAGAAAATACGAAGCACCGTAACCGACAGCGAGGGCGTTATCGAGTACCGCGAGGGTGATGAAACAAAGGCGGGAGTTAATAATCTGTTGAGCATAATGTCCGCTGTTACAGGAAGAGGCATTGACGATATAGTAAATGACTACAGCGGCAAGGGCTACGGCGACTTTAAGAACGATGTTGCCGAGGCGGTGGTGGAATGTATACGTCCTATCAGAACGGAATACGACAAACTTATCAAGGACAAAGCATATTTAACGGATATTTGCACACGGGGCGCGGAAAACACAAAACGAATTGCGGACAGAACGCTTAAAAAAGTCTACAAGAAAGTCGGATTTGTAATATAACGGAGGAAAAAAATGAGCACACAACAGATATTGTTTATGATTTGCGCGTTTATCATATCGTTCGCGTTTACCTTTGCGACAACGCCGCTTGTAAGAAGGCTCGCTTTCAGAATAGGCGCTATAGATATTCCGCGCGATTCGCGCAGAATGCACAAGAAGCCTACGCCGAGAATCGGCGGTGTGGCGATAGTTTTCGGGTTTACGGTTGCTACGGTCTGCTTTGCCGAATGGTCAAGGCCGCTTATCGGAACGCTTGCCGGCGCGGCGATTATAGCGGTTATGGGATTTGTGGATGATTTGAAAAATCTTCCGGCAAAGCTGAAATTTCTGATTCAGATAGTCGCCGCGCTTGTTGTAATATATGTGGGTGGAATTAAAATCGACGTATTTACGAACCCCAATCTTCTCAGCGATAACCCGTACTGGGTGCTTCCCGGCTGGCTGTCCGTAACGCTGACGGTTTTATGGATTGTGTTTATTAGAAACGCGGTGAATTTTATCGACGGACTTGACGGACTTGCTGCGGGCGTAAGCGCGATAATGTCGGTTTCGCTTGTGTTTATTTCGATAAGAGTGGGCGAGTATCCCATTGCAATACTCGGAATCGCACTGATGGTTTCGTGCTTCGGATTTCTGCCGTTTAATTTCAATCCCGCGAAAATATTTATGGGTGATACGGGTTCGACATTTCTTGGCTTCATGCTTGCGACGCTCTCGATTCAGGGTGTGTTCAAGAGCTACGCGGTTATATCCTTTGCGGTTCCGCTTATAATGCTCGGACTTCCCCTGTTTGACGCGAGCTTTGCGATGATACGGCGAATAGCGCATGGGCAAAATCCCATGACCGCCGACCGAGGTCATCTTCACCACAGGCTTGTTGATATGGGATTTTCGCAGAAGCAGACGGTGTTTATTCTCTACGCGATAAGCGGTGTTCTCGGAATTACGGCGGTGCTTTTGGCGGAAAGCGGATTTTTGCGCGCGCTGCTGCTGCTTATATGCGTGCTTATTTTGCTCCTTATCGGCAGTATGATGGGCAAAAACAGCTATATCCACCATGTTGACACGCGCGACAAAACCGACGACACTGAGGAGGATACGGAGAGCGGCAATAAATAACGCTCGGAAAGGATATAAAGGCATGAAAAAATTAAAGGTAATGACTGTATTCGGAACGCGTCCGGAGGCAATCAAGATGGCTCCGCTCGCGCTGGAATTGAAAAAATATGACAATATCGAATCTAAGGTCTGCGTAACGGCGCAGCATCGTCAGATGCTCGACCAGGTGCTTGAGATATTCAATAGCAAGCCCGATTATGACCTTGATATTATGAAGGAGCGTCAGACGCTTGTCGGAATTACCTCGCGCGTTTTGGAGGGACTCGATACTGTTATAAAGCAGGAGCAGCCGGACATTGTTCTTGTTCACGGCGATACATCGACAAGCTTTGTTGCCGCGCTTGCGGCGTTCTATAATCAGGTCAATGTCGGTCACGTAGAGGCGGGACTGAGAAAATATGAGAAATATTCTCCCTTCCCCGAGGAGATGAACCGTCAGCTCACGGGCAGAATTTCGGATTTGAATTTCTCACCGACGGAGCAGAACAGACAGAATTTGCTTAAGGAAAATGTATCGGACGACATAATTTATGTGACGGGAAATACCGTAATCGACGCACTGAAAACAACGGTTCGCAGTGATTACAGATTTAAGGACGAGGTGCTTAACAGTATCGATTTTGAAAAGAAGCGCGTTATAATCGTGACCGCTCACAGGCGCGAAAATCTCGGTAAGCCGCTCGAAAATATTTGCGGCGCGTTAAAGCAGATAGTAACTGAGTATGAGGACACGGAAATTGTTTATCCCGTTCACCTAAATCCCGCGGTTCGAGAAACTGCGTTTGAGATTTTGGGCGGCGTTGACAGGGTGCATTTGATAGATCCCCTTGACGTTGAGGAGCTGCACAACGCTATGGCGCGAAGCTTCCTTGTTATGACAGATTCGGGCGGAATACAGGAGGAGGCTCCCGCGCTTGCAAAGCCGGTGCTTGTTTTAAGACGCGAAACGGAGCGTCCGGAGGCGGTTGCTGCGGGAACGGTCAAGATAGCGGGCGTTGAAAAGGACAATATTGTTCGGCTTGCAAAGGAACTGCTTGACGATGAAGAGGCATATAATAAAATGGCTCATGCCGCAAATCCTTACGGCGACGGCGAGGCTTCGAGAAGAACGGTTGAAGCTATTCTTTATGCGTTCTCGATGAGCGATAAGCGTCCGGAAAATTTTAAGGTTTGAATAACCGCCGCGTTTTAGTACGGCGGCAGCTGCAAAGGAGGGCGGAAAATGGTATTGCTTGAGGAAATAAATGCTCTTTTGCGAATGAAACGCTTTGCTCAGGTTAAGGAGCTTGTAAGAGGGGAAAGACCCGCTGATATTGCCGTGCTGTTCGATGAACTGTTCGGTGAGGATTACGAGGAGCAGAAGGAATTTCTTATATTGTTTCGTTTGCTTCCGAAGGATTTGTCCGCGGAAACTTTTACCTTTATGAACTCCGATATGCAGAAATTTTTGATTGACGCTTTTTCCGATAAGGAGCTTCAGGAAATTCTTTCGCAGTCGTTCATCGACGATACGGTTGATATTATCGAGGAAATGCCGGCGAATGTGGTTTCGAGGATTCTTAAAAATTCCACAACCGGCGCGAGAAAAGCGATAAATGAAATCCTGCGTTATCCCCGCGACAGCGCCGGCTCAATCATGACCATTGAATATGTGAGCCTGCATAAGGATATGACGGTTGAGGAAGCGTTTGCGAAGATTCGGCGCGTCGGGGTAAATAAGGAAACGATTTATACCGCCTATGTGACGGAGAACAGAAAGCTTATCGGAATGGTTACGGTTAAGGATTTGTTTATGGCGGAAGAGGATGACAAGATTTCCGACATTATGGAAACGAACCTGATAAGCGTGGATACTCAGGAGGATAAGGAAATAGTCGCGCAGATGTTCAGGAAGTACGATTTCCTCGCGATGCCCGTTGTGGACAAGGATATGCGGCTTGTGGGAATCGTAACCTTTGACGACGTTATGGACGTTATCCAGGAGGAAAACACCGAGGACGTAACAAAGATGGCGGCTATTACGCCGAACGAGGACGAATATTTCAGGACGGGAGTTTTTCGGCACGCGATGAGCAGAATCGGTTGGCTGATTGTGCTTATGATAGGCGCTACGATAACCCAGATAATAATCAACGGATATTCAAACGCGTTCGCGGCTATGCCGATACTTGTTTCATTCATGCCCATGCTTATGGATACGGGCGGAAACTGCGGAGCGCAAAGCTCCACGATGGTTATTCGCGGCATCGCGCTTGGCGAAATTTCTTTTTCCGATTTCTTTGTGGTTGTGTTCAAGGAATTTCGCATTGCCATAATAGTAAGCGCCGTTCTTGCCTTGGTAAACGGCATAAGAATATATATTATGTACGATCAGAATATAATGCTTTCGCTTACGATTGCAATATCCATTGTCGCGACGGTGATAATTTCAAAGCTTATCGGCTCGGCATTGCCGATGCTTGCAAAGAAATGCCGTCTTGACCCGGCGTTGGTTGCGGCGCCGCTGATTACGACAATCGTGGACTGCTGTTCCATTTTCTTGTATTTTAATATAGCGATTCATATGTTCGGGATTTAAAGAAAGGATAACGTGAAGGTTCCTTTCACGTTGCGCCTTCGACCGGATTTAACTGCGCCGCTATATTTTCGTGAATTAAAATTCCCGAAAAGGGAATGCGCGTAAAAAAACTCTTATCATTTTGCCCTGCCGATAAGAGGGTAAACTAATTGTGCCGACGCAGGGCGGCGGAATGGAGATTTTTATGAAAAAATCAGTGGGCGCTGTTTTGGCGGCGTGCATAATAACAGCCGCTTCCACGGCATTTGCGGGAAGCGAGGAGATAACGGTTATTCTTGACGGTTCAACGCTATCTTTCGATGTAGAGCCGCAGATTATAAACGAGAGGACAATGGTTCCGTTGCGGACTATTTTTGAATCAATCGGCGCGGAGGTCGAATGGGACGAACAAACAAGAACCATAACTTCAAAAAAGGACGGCACAACCGTAGAAATGGAAATTGACAGCTATGATATGTACATAAACGGCGAAGCGGTTACGCTTGAGGCCGCTCCCACAATAATAGACAGCAGAACGCTTGTTCCGGTGCGCGCCGTCGCGGAGTCGTTCGGCGCGGATGTAAGCTGGGAGGACGGCTCGAGAACTGTGATTATTCTTAATGATGCCAAGGATTCTGTTGTAAACGCAGTAATCGATGTTGAGGATTACGGTGAAATACAGCTTATGCTGTTTGAAAATACCGCTCCTAAAACAGTTGCAAATTTTAAACAGCTTGCTAATTCCGGTTTTTACAGCGGCTTGATTTTTCACAGAGTAATAAACGGATTCATGATTCAGGGTGGCGGCTATGATATTGGATTCAATGAGGGCGAAGCGTCCGCCATTCAAGGCGAGTTCAGCTCGAATGGAATTGAAAATAATCTGAGCCATACGAGGGGCGTAATTTCGATGGCGAGAACGTCGGAGCCGGATAGCGCTACAAGCCAATTCTTTATTGTTCATGAGGATTCGCAATATCTTGACGGCGAATATGCCGCCTTTGGAATTGTTACGGATGGGATGGAGGTTGTTGACAAAATTGCCGAAACCTCTACCGGCTCGCTGCCGAGCCTCGGTCTAACCAATCTTCCGACCAATCCCATTAAAATCAGTTCGGTTACAATTAAATAGACGGCGAAATGCCGCCGCAGAACCGGTTGAGAACCGCGACTTTTAAATTTGATTACAAAGAGCTGCTGCGCGTGAAGCGGCAGCTCTTTTCGATAGGAGATGAATTTATGAAAAATTACCATGAAAATCCTAAGATTCTCCATGTGGGTACAGAGGACAGCAGGGCGTATTACATACCGTTTTCCGACAGGATGCGGGCGCTGTCGAATGTGCGGGAGCAATCCGACAGATTTATAAGCCTTAACGGCGAGTGGAATTTTGAATATTATAACAGTGTTTATGATTTTGACGGCTTTGAAAATTTGACGAATAAAATTCCCGTTCCGTCCTGCTGGCAGAATCACGGCTATGACACGCATATGTATACAAACGTGCGCTATCCCTTTCCGTATGAACCGCCGTATGTGCCGAATTTTACTCCATGCGGCGCGTACTCAAGAGAGTTTACCGTTGACGTCAAGGGTAGGTTTTACCTGAATTTTGAGGGCGTGGATTCCAGCTTTTATTTGTGGATAAACGACAGCTTTGTCGGCTACAGTCAGGTTTCGCATTCAACAAGCGAGTTCGATATTACCGATTATGTAAACCGCGAAAATAACCGCATTTGCGTGCTTGTTCTTAAATGGTGCGACGGAAGCTATTTGGAGGATCAGGATAAATTCCGCATGAGCGGAATTTTCCGCGATGTGTATTTATTGAAGCGGTCGGAAAATCATATAAAGGATTTCTTTATCAAAACAGGTACTGACGGAACCGTTTCGGTTGAGGCGGACAGGGAAGCGAAATATACCCTGCTTGATTTGAACGGATATGAAATCGGCAGTGCGGAGGGTGAAAGTGCATGCTTAAAAATCGAGAATCCGATTTTATGGACGTCTGAAACCCCGCTTCTGTATACTCTGATAATCGAGGCGGCGGGAGAGGTAATCGTACAGAAAATCGGTTTAAGAGAAATTTCCATAAGCGGCGGGGTTATTTATTTGAATGGGAAGAAGCTGCGGATAAAGGGCGTAAATCGCCATGACAGCGACCCCGTGAAGGGATATACGATAAGCCGAGAACAGGCGTTGACCGATTTGCGGCTTATGAAGGAGCATAATATAAATGCCGTAAGGACAAGCCATTATCCCAATTCTCCGTGGTTTACCGAGCTTTGCGACGAGCTTGGATTCTATGTTGTTGATGAGGCGGACGTTGAAATTCACGGTACGAGCGCAATTTACGGCGGCTCACAGGAGAACACCTTCGGGTTGCTTGCGCAGGATGAACGCTTCTATGACGCTATTCTTGACAGAGTTCAAAGATGCGTTATTCGCGATAAGAACAGAACAAGCGTTATTTTTTGGTCACTCGGTAACGAGGGTGGGTACGGCGAGGGATTTGAAAATGCCGGACGTTGGGTTAAGGAATATGACGATATGCGGCTTTTGCATTATGAGAGCAGTGTATGGGAAACGGGGGGACACAAAAACGATACCTCCATGCTTGACGTTATGAGCAATATGTACGCGACGCCCGAAAGAATACGCGATTATTTTGAGAATAAAGAGGACTCAAAACCGTTTATTCAGTGTGAGTATATTCACGCTATGGGCAACGGCCCCGGGGGAATCGATGAATATATCGAGCTTATGGATAAATATGACGGCTTTGTCGGCGGCTTTGTTTGGGAATGGTGCGATCATGCGGTATATATGG
>JAJBTG010000273.1:0-561 GCA_020860985.1 Oscillospiraceae bacterium | reverse complement strand
TTCTACGGCGGCGATTTCGGCGAATATCCCAACGATGCGAATTTTTGTATGGACGGACTTGTTTATCCCGACAGAACGCCCCATACCGGACTTTTAGAATATAAGAACGCGATAAGACCGGTGCGCGCAAAATTGAACGGCGGTGTGATTACGTTTGAAAACCGCATGGATTTTACAAATTCGGACGATTATCTCTATGTAAAATATGAGCTTTTGCGCGATGGAGTTGCTGTAAAATCAGGCGACCTTGAGCTTCCAAAAATCGAGCCGAGAAAAACCGGGGACATAAAAATCGAGTCATTAAATTTAGGGGACACTAAAAACGGCGAGTATTTTTTGAATATATTCTATTATCAGAGAAAGAATACCGCGCTTGTAAAGGCAGGACATACGCTCGGCTTTGACAGCCTCCGTCTTGGCGGCGAATATAAATCGGATAATGTTCACCCCGTGGGCAAGCTTGGCTGTGAGGAGAGCAAGACGAAAATCACGGTTTCGGGTGAGAGCTTCAAATATGTTTTCAACAAGCTGACCGGCTGCTTTGACAGCATATCCATGGAC
>JAJBTG010000215.1 GCA_020860985.1 Oscillospiraceae bacterium | reverse complement strand
GAACGACTCGACCGTAAAAGCAATACGCAAGCTCAAGGACGGTAACGGTCAGTAGCGCTGGCCGCCGGGACTTCCAGCTGGACAGCCGGACACGATCTTAAATCGTCCGATTTACACATCAATCTACGCGCCGGAAATTGAGAGCGGCAGCAGCATAATGCTGTTCGGCGACCTGTCGTATTACTGGATTGCCGATCGTCAAGGACGCTCATTCCAAAGACTCAACGAATTGTACGCGAAGAACGGTCAGGTAGGATTCAGGATTTTCCAAAGAGTTGACGGCAAGCTGATATTGCCTGAGGCGGTTAAGGTTATGACTGTATCGTAAGGAAAGCGAGGTAAGCGATGAAGATAAAAATATTGGTTTCCTGCTCCGGACGTAGGTTCAGCTATGCCGAGGGTGAAACGGTTGAGCTTGACAATGCGCTTGGCGCTGACTTGGTGAAATGCGGCTTTGCCGAAGAGGTAAAGACCGCAGGCACAACGGCTAAAAAGACAACCACGAAAGCAAACGGGGACACTAAAGCGCCCGCAAAGGTATCGGCGGTAAAATCCGACGCCAAAGAGGTAAAGGGCAATGCTGACGATTGATGAGGTAAAGCAGTATTTGCGAATAGACACAGACGCGGAGGATGACTATTTAAATATTCTCATCCTCCTTGCCGAGGAGATTTGCGTAAACTTTACGCGGCTTGAACTGCCGGAGAAGCTGCCCGTAAGCTATAAACAGGCAATGTTGATATGCATCGGATATTTCTTTGAGCATAGGGACGGACGCAAAGAGGATATACCGGTTGTGGTGTATCATTTGCTAATGCCGTACAGAAAGGCGGCGTTTTGATATGGATTTTTCTAAAATGAGACATCGAATTATATTTTTAAAGCCATCAAAATCAAAGACAAATACGATGGGCGAAACCGTTCCTGTTTGGGTGCCGTTCAAGCCGGGGCAAAGCAGCGATACCGATGAACCGAATATGTATCTTGTCGAGGACGCGCACGGGAATGCTGTGCTGCAGACATCCGGCGGGCAGCTTTATGCTCACGTTTTGGCGAATAAGGAATACGCCGTTTGGGCGTTCGTGTCACCGAAAACGGGCAGAGAGTATGACGAGGCGCAGAAGCTCCGAGCGGAAACGACGTATAACATTGTCACGCGATATTTCCCGGAGATAACGGCGAATATGAAGATTATGTACGGGCTGAAGGTGTTTAAGATTGAGTCGGTATTGAATATTGACGAGAGGAACGAGCAGTTACAGATTGTTGCGACGGAGGTGGACAGTTATGGCAAAGAACGTTGATGTGTTCGGATTTGATGAGCTTGAAAAGGCATTCAAGCGGTGCGAAAAGCGCTATCCGAACGAAGCGGACGCTTTCCTTATGGCACAGGGACAGGCGGTGAATAAGCGCGTTAAAGCATTAACACCCGTTAAAACCAAAAAGCTCCGCAATTCGTGGCGGCTCAAAAAGGTCAAGACATACAAGAGCGGAAAGGTTCGGGTTGTGCGAGAGCAGTCAACCGCGCCGCACGCTCACCTTATTGAGCTTGGACATAATGTCGTGAGCGGCGGACGAACACGCGAGCGAGGACGTAAACTGAATTCCGTACAGCAAATCGAGAGAGGAATTAAAACGGGCGGCTATGTTGACGGCGAGCATATGATTGAAAAATCTATCACGGAGGCACAGGCGAAATTCGAGAGCGACGCGAAAAAACTGCTTGACAGCATCATAACCGATGTGCAGCTTTAAGAAAGATACATGAGGGACAGTGAATGATAACCGAAAAGGATATAGAAACGCGTCTGGCGGAAATTTTGACGGACGCGGGATTTAATGTCGCGGCAAACGAGGTCGACGAGGGCTACAGTAAGCCTGCTGTGTTCGTTTCCGTTTATCCGTCTACTGTAACAGCGGAATGCTATGATATGGAGGATGTGGTTGACAGCATTGAAATAAAATACATTCCCGCTGTTGAGACGGTCGAGGAATGCGCCGACACGGCGGTAACGCTTAAGCGGCTGTTTATGCACAAGCCGTTTGACGTGTCCGACAGGCGGCTCACAATTGAGTCGATGGAGTTTGAGATTGAGGAGCATATTTTGTATGTGTACTTCGACCTTGAATACCGTCAGCTTTACGAGTCGGACGATGAGTATGACACAATGGAAATATTAGAAGTGGGAGGAGATATTTAAATGGGATTACCGCAGATATTGATTGAATTTAAAACCAAAGCGGAAACCGCCGTAACGCGAAGTGAACGCGGGATTGTCGCGGTCATTTTAGCGGATGACACGTCCGAAACGACAAGCTACTCGTACAATTACGCTGCAGATATAAGCTCGGACGATTGGACGACAACGAATCTTGACTACCTCAACAAGGTGTTCTTGGGTACACCAAACAAGGTGCTTGTCGAGCGTATGACATCAAGCGATACATACGCGTCTGTTCTTGCGAAATTGAAAACCAAGTCGTGGAACTGGCTCACCGCGCCATGCTTGACAACGGCGGATGATACGGAAACGATAATGAACTGGATAATCACCCAGAGGGACGCGAAAAAGACATTCAAGGCTGTTTTGCCTTGCTCTGCATTTAGCTTATCGCCCAACAACGAGGGCATTGTTGATTTCGCGACTGACGACATTGTCGCGGGTTCAAAGACATACACCACGGCTGAGTATTGCGCGAGAATTGCCGGACTGTTGGCGGGACTGTCAATGACCGAAAGCGCGACATATCAGGTGCTTGCCGAAGTTACGAGCATAACCGACAGCGCGGACGCGGACACCGATATTGACGAGGGCAGGTTTATCCTTATCAATGACGGCGAAAAGATAAAGGTAGGCAGAGGAATTAACTCGCTCCATATTCTTTCAGGCGACAAGACCGAGGATATGGAAAAGATTAAGATAATCGAGGGTATGGACTTAATGCGCGATGATATCCGAGAAACATTCGAGGATAACTACATCGGTGTTAATAACTCCTACGACAACAAGCAGTTATTTGTTTCGGCGGTGAACCAGTATTTCGCGAACCTCGCGACTCAGGGTGTTTTGTATGATGAATACGACAATACCGCTGACATAGACGTTGAAGCGCAGCGTGAGTGGCTTTCGGAAAAGTACGACATCTCGGACTACACCGATGATGATATTCGCAAAGCGAAAACAGGCAGTTATGTTTTCATTACAGCGAATATTCAATTCTGTGACGCGATAGAGGACTTGGATTTTGTTATCAGTATGGAATAAAGAGGGAGTGTGATTTGAATGGCGACAAACAGAACTAAGCCGACACCAGGCAAGGTCATAAGCGGAACGCACGGCTACTTTTGGTGGAACAACAGCATTTGCTACGAAGTGACATCATTTGAAGCGAAGATTACCACGAACCGTGAAACGATAAACTTCTCGGGCGATATGTGGGAGGACTCAAAGCTGATGGGCGTTAAGGGTGAGTACACGGTAAAAATCAAGAAGGTGTATTCCCGCGCTAAAGATTACGCCGAGAGCCTTGCGAGCGGTGTGGACGAACGCTTGACCTTTATCGGCAAGCTCGAAGACCCTGACAACGGCGGCACGGAGCGCATACGGCTCGACTCGTGTTGGCTTGATGAGGTGACGCTTATGAATTTTGAGAACGGCTCAATCGCCGAGGATGAATTCAGCGGCGGATTCACAGGATTTGAATATTTGGACAGCATTTCAGACCCGTGCTAAAAACAGAACACAAAAATAATGTGCCGGACGGCAGAAAGGAAAATCAAAATGAATAAGAGAACGAAATTAACGCTTGAGGAGCTTTTAAGACGCAAGGAGCAAATGCTTCAGGCAAAGAAAACCAAGCGCACACAGGATTTGTACATCAAATCTCTTGACGCGGTTATTACGATTGAGGAGCCGACAGGCGAGCTTTGCCGTGACGCGAACGATATGGACGCGGGTGAAGGCGACAAGTATATGTGCCTTGAAAGCGTAAGAGAGCCTAACCTCAAGTCGCGTGAGCTTCAAGAGGCGTTCGGCTGTAACGAGCCGATGGATATTGTTGAGAAGATATTCCTGCCCGGTGAAATTCCGCAGATTGCCATAGCGTGTATGAAGCTCGCGGGATATATGGGTGGAGTCGATGAGATAAAAAACTGATAAGGACGGACGATGATATACAGCTTATCCACTACTATCTTCAGCGCGGATTTGATTGGGATAGGCTATGTAATCTCACGTCCGGCGAAAAGGCGTTTTTACAAGCGAGTATGGAAGTTTCAGTCGAGGAGGAAGTTAAAAAATATAAAGCACTGTTCGGCAAGAAGTAAAGGGGGCGAGAATTTATGGCATCCGGCAGGAGTATAGGGGCTACCCTAAGTTTAAACAACGGAAACTTTTTCACGAATATGAAGTCCGCTATATCCGCAAGCAATAACCTTAAATCCTCGCTTAACGGAACCTCAACGGGAATGAAAGGCTTCGGGACGCAGTCGAAAAGTGTCGGAAGTGCTGTGACAAGTTTGGCGGCTAAAGTAGCGACCGCAGCCGCCGCTTATGTCAGTCTGCGCTCCGCTGTGAATTTCGCGAAAGATGTCGTAAGCACGGGTATGGAGTTTGAGCAGTCAATGGCGAATGTTCAAGCCATATCCGGCGCGACCGCGACCGAGCTTGACGCTCTTCGTGAAAAAGCGAAGGAAATGGGTGAAACGACCGTGTTCTCGGCAACTGAGTCGGCGGACGCGCTAAGCTACATGGCATTGGTGGGTTGGGACACTCAAGAAATGCTTGACGGTATTGGCGGCATTATGAACCTCGCGGCGGCAAGCGGTGAAGACCTCGCGAGCGTGTCGGACATCGTAACCGACAGCTTGACCGCATTCGGTCTTACAGCCGCTGACAGCACACGTCTTGCGGACGCTATGGCGGCGGCAAGCTCGAATTCGAACACAACCGTTTCATTGCTCGGCTCTGCCTTTACCAACGTGGCGGCTACAGCGGGCGCGATGGGCTACTCTATGGAGGACACCACTGTCGCTTTAGGTATGATGGCTAATGCCGGAATTAAAGGCAGTGACGCGGGTACGTCTTTAAAGGGTGTTATGACGCGTCTCGCTAAACCGACAGCCGATGTTACCAAAGGCTTAAACGCTATCGGTGTGTCGGCGGTAAACGCGGACGGAAGTATGAAACCGTTGTCGGAGTTAATTCCCGAACTTCAAACCGCGTTTGCCGGATTAACCGATTCGGAAAAAGGTGAATACGCTACAATGATTGCCGGAAAGAACGCTCTATCGGGATTTCTGTCAA
The DNA here is from genome assembly GCA_020860985.1 of Oscillospiraceae bacterium. Lineage (GTDB taxonomy): Bacteria > Bacillota > Clostridia > UBA1381 > UBA1381 > JALEPO01. The sequence goes on along the minus strand of JAJBTG010000215.1, from coordinate 4,456 downwards.
TCGTAAACGCAAGTACGGATGATTTCAACGAATTGTCTGACGCTATATATAACTCCGAGGGCGCGGCTGAAAGTATGGCTGACACAATGAACGACACCGTGAGCGGTAAGCTGACGCTTTTAAAATCACAGTTTGAAGGAGTGAAGATAGCGATATATGACGCGCTCGGCTCGTCTCAATTCAAGAATGTCTTGCAGTCGATGTCCGATGGTCTTGCGTCCATTACACCTTATCTTGAAACGATAACGGTTGCAATCGGCAACGGAATTTTTAACGCTATACAAAGCGTGTATAATATCGGAATGACGGTATTTACAGCGGTCAAAACAGCGATTGAAAATAACCAACCCGCAATAGAGAATTTGCGGACAGCGTTTGACAATGTGAAGACTTCAATAACAAACGCGTTCAGCGGTAACGGCACAGCTCTCATACAAACGCTTGCGGATGTGATTATTCCGAGCCTTTGCAACGCACTCTCTACTGCAATGAATATAGCGGCGGGAGTAATATCGGTTGTGCAGACCTTATCACCTGTTATAGCCGGAGTAGCGGCGGCGGTCGCCGCTTACAAGATTGCTGTAGCGGCGGCAAATGCCGTGGAAAGCATACGTAACGGTCTTATCGCTTTCTCTGCGGTTATGACAGGAACACAGACAACGGCGTTTGCATCGCTCACTACTGCAACCATAGCGCAGATAGCGGCAACAGAAGCGTTAAATGTTGTGACCTCCGCGTTCGGCGCGGTTATGACATTTGTCACCTCGCCCATCGGTATGGTTGTCATAGCAATCGGCGCGCTTATCACTATTGGAACACTTTTGTATAAGCACTGGGACAGCGTTAAAGAATGGGCAAGCAATTTATGGAACGGCATTAAAAATATTTTCAGCGGCATAAAGAACACGATTTCAAACACTTGGAACAGCGTCAAGGAAACCGCGTCTACCGCTTGGGGAAATATAAAGGGTGTTGTTTCCGAAAAGCTCAATAATATTAAGTCCGCGTATGACGAACACGGCGGCGGTCTAAAGGGCACGGTGTCAGCGGTTATGACAGGCGTAAAAGAATATTACACTGCGGGTTATGACGCGATAAACGCGCTCACAGGCGGCAAGCTCGGCGAGGTTGTGGACAGCGTAAAGAATAAGCTGTCACCGATAGTTGACGCTGTAAAGGAAAAATTCAGCGGAATAAAGGAGGCTGTCGGCGAAAAGCTCAGTGGAATTGGTGAAGCCTTTAACGGAATAAAAGACAGCATTGCCGAGAAGTTTTCGGGTATAAAAGAAACCCTTTCAAACGCTTTCGGCGGCGCGATTGATTACATAAAGACCTCATACAACGAGGGCGCGTTAAAGCCGATAGTCGATAAAATGGTGAATGCCTTTGTGAGTGTAAAGGACACGATAGCTGAAAAATTCAACGGGATAAAAGAGGCTGTAAGTGAAAAGCTGTCCGCTATATCAAACGCGGCAGTCGGGATAAAGGACAGCATTGTTGAAAAGTTTACGGGTATAAAAGAAGCGGTCGGTGAAAAATTCACAGGAATTAAAGAGGCTGTAAGCAATAAGCTGAACGCAATAAGCGAGGCTGCGGTCAGCGTGAAAAACAGCATTGCCGAAAAATTCACAGGAATAAAAGAAGCGATTGCCGGAAAATTCGCTGATATAAAGTCGGCTCTCGCTCCTGTTCTTGAACCGATAACGGGAATTGTGTCGGACGTTACAAACGGGATAAAAAATATTGTTTCAACAATAGTCGGCGGCATTAAGTCGTATGTGACGAATACGGTAACGAACATCAAAACGACCGTAGTCAATATCGTGAACGGAATAAAGCAGAATTTTCAGAGCTTTTTCACAACGATAAGCACGGTATTTCAAAATATCAAAACGGCGGTTTCAACGGTGTTTGAAGGAATTAAATCTGTAATCACAGGGGTATTCCAAACTATAGTCGGTGTTTTCACATTTAACACAAACACCATCAAGGACGGAATACAGTCTTTGAAAGACGGATTTATGATGATTTTCGAGGGCATAAAGTCTATCGTTCTGAACGTATGGACAGCGATAACTTCGGCGGCGAGTCTTGCTTGGAACAATATAAAAACAGTAGTGACAGGCGTTATATCGGGCGTGAAAACACAGATAAACACTGTAAAGACCACGGTTACGACTGTGTTCTCATCGGTGTGGAATACGATTTCAAACACGTTCAACAAAGTCAAAACCAAAGTTGTGACGATATTTGAGAACGTCAAAACCACAATCAAAAACGCGATTGACAAGATAAAGGGCTTCTTTAACTTTGAGTGGAAACTGCCGAGCATTAAGCTCCCGCATTTCAGCATAACTGGCGAATTCAGCCTAAACCCGCCGTCCGTGCCGTCTATTGGAGTGGAATGGTACGCTAAAGGCAGTATTTTAAATCGACCCACGCTGTTCGGAATGAACGGCTCTAACGCGATGATTGGCGGCGAGGCAGGCGCGGAGGCTGTTTTGCCGCTTGATTTATTATGGGCGAAACTTGCGGAAATTTTAAAGCCGCAGCCGAGCGATGACAAGCCGAATGTAACCAATTACGTAAGCGTGACAGTGAACTCGGGTAACGCGGACGATGATACACTCGCAGATATAGTGTCGCGCAAGGTTGTCGAGAGTTTGGAAAATATGTAAAGGAGGGCGGATATGGACATCTATTTAAGTGTTAATAATCGGGCAGAGGTTATACAACTGCCCGTTCTGCCGTCCTCGTTTACCGTTTCCAAACCGCAAAGCCTACAGACGTTTGAAACGGTGACCGACAAGGATTTGCAGCTTATAGGGACACCAAAGCTCAAAAGCATATCAATCAGCAGCTTCTTTCCTGTGTCGAATAAGAGCGGGTACTCGTATATCCGAAACAGCTCTATGTGGGGTTGGGACTATGTATACAAGATTGACACGTGGATTGAGCAAAAGCTCCCTATTCGCCTTGTGATAACCGACACGCCTATCAATATGGCTGTGGCGGTGTCAAACTTTGAGTACAGCATAAAAACAGACGGCGATTTGTGGTACACACTCGAATTAGAGGAGTTTAATTTACTTGAAACCGAAACGACAGAAACCGAGGAGGAGGAATTAACCGTGACGCAATATGAGGAATTACAATCATCACTCGCGTACCTGACAGGCATTGTTGAGGAATTGGCAAACCCGATGATATACAACTACATTGACAGCAATATGCCCTCTTGGGCGCAGACGGCTGTACAAGCGGCTATTAACGCGGGAGTGCTGACCGGTGATGCCGGTGGACTGGCTCTAACATACACCGACCTAAAAACTCTCACTTGGATGTATAGGGCGGGATTGTTCTAATGGCAAGTGTTATTGACAGCGCGGTATCGTGGGCGGAGCAAATCGCCGCAGATGACTCGCATACATACAGTCAGGACGTTCGTTGGGGACCGTCCTATGACTGCTCATCGTTCGTCATTTCCGCTTATACCCAAGCAGGAGTAAACGTCAAGGGCGCGGGCGCGAGCTATACGGGCAATATGAAAACCGCTTTTTTAAACTGCGGCTTTTCGGATGTGACAAGCTCGGTGAACCTGTCCTCCGGCTCGGGGCTTAAAAAGGGTGATGTGCTGCTGAACACGGTACATCATACCGCGCTTGTAAGAGCAGACGGCGGCGCTATTGTTCACGCGTCAGGCAGTAAAAATGGGATTTGCACTCGCGGTTACTATAACTACCCATGGAATTACGTTCTGCGCTATTCGTCCGCAAGCTCCGACACCTATATGTACTCTGAAAACACCTATACCGACGGCACAATCGAAGCAACCGTTGTATGGAATAACCGCGTTAAAGAGAATATACAGACGAACGTGCAAAATGCCGCCGAGCTTGAAAGCGCGGGTGAGCTGACGCTCTATGCCAACGGGAACGACATCACGAGGATTGTCGGAAACTTGTCGTGGAAGAACAGCATATATGAGCTTGCGACTTCTATGTCGTTTGAAACGGCGAAGTCGGAAGCGAAATATCTCGCCGATTTGATTTACATTCCGCAGCTCGGTGATGTTATACAGATGATGACGAATGAGGAGGTCTTTCGTGGTGTTGTCGTTAAGGTCGATGATGGCGATAAGGACTGCAATAAATACACGGTGTATGACCTCGGATGGTATTTGAATAAAACAAGCCAGACATACCAATTCAAAAATATTACGGCGGGTGACGCTGTTAAGGAGCTATGCGAGGATTTGACGATAGCGATTGACACATTGCCGGAGCTTGACACCTCGATTAACAAGATATATTTCGACAAGACAATATCGGCAATTTTAACCGACCTTCTCGACCAATGCGGTGGTGATTACAATTATGATTTCACTCCGCAAGGGTTGAGAATTTACGAAATAGGAACGCTTGCAGCCTATCCCGAATTTCGGATCGCGGAAAAT
>JAJBTG010000270.1:5728-9917 GCA_020860985.1 Oscillospiraceae bacterium | reverse complement strand
ATCGCGCGCAGCCACACATCGGGGCACATTAACGGAAATTATACCGAGGAGGAGCGCGAGCTGACAAAGCGCGGCTCGGACGAGGTTCAGATTATAAAGGCAAAAATTTCTCACTTGAACGGAAAGGTTGTTTCCGTTGCCGGACGTATCATGTCCAAGCGCGGCATGGGCAAGGTGGGATTTGTTCATGTGGCGGATATTGACGGACAAATTCAGCTTTTTGTTAAGAAGGACATTCTCGGCGAAGAGGAATATAACTGTTTCAAAAAGCTTGATATAGGCGATATAATCGGCGCGGCGGGCGAGGTATTCACAACTCAGACGGGAGAAATTTCAATAAGAGTGAGCGAGCTGACACTTCTTTCAAAGTCGCTCCAGCCGCTTCCGGAGAAGTTCCATGGCATGACCGATACGGATTTGAGATACCGCCAAAGATATGTTGACCTCATAATGAACGAGGATGTGAAAAAGACGTTTATCGCGCGTTCAAGGATTATCGCGTCAATCCGCGCGTATCTCAACAATCAGGGATTTTTGGAAGTTGAAACTCCTATGCTTGTGTCGAACGCAGGCGGTGCGGCGGCGCGTCCGTTTGAAACGCATTTCAACGCTCTTGATGAGGATTTCAAGCTGAGAATTTCGCTTGAGCTTTATTTAAAGCGCCTTATTGTCGGCGGGTTCGACAAGGTTTACGAGATAGGCAGGGTGTTCAGAAACGAGGGTCTTGACACGCGCCATAACCCCGAATTTACGCTTATGGAGCTATATCAGGCGTACACAGATTACCACGGTATGATGGATTTGACGGAGAATATGTACCGCCATGTTGCCGAAGAGGTTTTGGGTACAACGAAGATTGTATATAACGGAATTGAAATGGATTTAAGTAAGCCGTTTGAGCGTATAACAATGCTTGACGCGGTTAAAAAGTACGCGGGTGTGGACTTTAACGAAATAGCAACGCTTGAGGAGGCGCATGCCGCGGCGGATAAGCACCATGTTGAGTATGAGGAAAGACACAGTAAGGGTGAAATACTGAATTTGTTCTTCGAGGAATTCGCCGAGGAGCATCTTATTCAGCCGACGTTCGTAATGGATCACCCGATTGAGATTTCACCGCTTACAAAGAAAAAGCCGGAAAATCCCGATTACGTTGAGCGTTTTGAGTTCTTTATGAACGGTTGGGAAATGGCGAACGCGTATTCGGAGCTTAACGACCCCGTTGACCAGAGGGAGCGTTTCAAGGCGCAGGAGGAGCAGCTTGCGCAGGGTAATGACGAGGCGAACACAACCGATGAGGACTTTATGCACGCGCTTGAAATCGGTATGCCACCGACAGGCGGCATCGGCTTCGGTATCGACCGTATGTGTATGCTGCTGACGGATTCACCCGCAATAAGAGATGTCCTCCTGTTCCCGACGATGAAGCCGTTAGCGTGAAAAATGGCGTAAATACGCGGGTTTTGGACGTTTTGATGCACTCTACTACACCATTACTACACCAAAATATGCAGGAATTTATGCAAGGCGAAAATTGAAAAGGTGCGATGTTCTTTCAAGGACTATGGAGAAATCTGTAGTCCTTTTTGTTTTGCGAAAAATTTGTCATTTGAACTTAGAAATTCGGAATTGTATAAGGAGGATAATTATGGCAGTATTCAGAGTAGAGAAAACGAAGGACTATACAGTAATCTCAAATCATCATTTGAGGGACATGAATTTATCGCTGAGAGCAAAGGGCTTGCTTTCGCTTATGCTGTCTTTGCCCGAAACGTGGAATTATACGCTGACAGGACTCGCGAAGATCTGTAAAGAAGGCGTTGACAGTATCAGAAGCGGCGTTAAGGAGCTTGAGAAGCAAGGGTATGTTGAGCGGCACAGGATACGCAACGAAAAAGGACAACTCACGGAAGCGGAATATATCATCCGTGAATATCCGCTAACACCGTCCGAGCCCGATAAACCGACATCGGAGCCGCCTGCGGAGACTGCGCCTGTGTATGAGGTACCTACGTCGGAAAAGTCTGCGTTGGATAAGACAACGCAATTAAATATAGATACAACTAAAAGTAAGTGGAACCCGCCTCTATAGATGGCGAGCTCCACTTACTTTTTTCAGTGGCGAAATCCGCCACTGAAACGTTGAATGACGGGGCAAAGCCCCTTATTGAACAAGTAAAGATAAATCAAATACTGATTGTATTAAATATCTATCTATCAATCAAAGCGCGGAGACGGCTGATGCCTTTGATGAGGGTGATAACAGCTATGGCGATAGATGGATTGATAGATACAATCACAACATTGAGCTGATTAAAAGAAATATCAGCTATGACACGCTTGTGTACAGCTATGATAAATCTATGCTTAATGAGATTGTAAATGTAATGGCAGAGGTGTTGACTGTGGACACGCCATACTATACGATTGAGCGCAAGCAGTACCCGTCAGACAAAGATTTCTTGAAATCGACCACGGCAAGCTTGACGCATTTCTGCTTGAATTTACACGGCGGTGCGATAAAATACGCAACGTTAAGGCGTATTTGATTAGCGCATTGTTTAATGCGCCTGCAACGGCTGATATAAGCCTTGCGAATATGGTGCGGTCGGATATGTGCGCAGGGAATGCGTGAGTATTGCCTAAAGTCGCGAAACGCGACCTTAGGGGAGTAACGATTCGTTACTCCCTTTGCAAAAATACCACCCAGTTTTAGGGCGGAAAATAAACTAATGGGCACCAAAACGGTGACCTTAAAGGTTCGATTGGTGAGGTTAGAGCATTGAAAAAGCATACGGATGCAGAGGACAAACAAAACTGTCAAAACGACAGCTTTGACTCACCGAGAGGAACGAGAAAGGAGAGCAAAAATGGATAGAACAAAGGTTATACATTTCCGTGTATCGGACGATGAATACGACATGATAATGCAGAAAATGCAGCAGAGCAAGATAATAAATTTGAGTGGATATTTGCGTAAAATGGCGATTGATGGGATGGTTATCAACCTTGATATTCCGGAATTGAAAGAGATTTCGCGGTTACTTGGGTGCAACAGTCGGAACATCAACCAGATAGCAAAGCAACTGAATAGCGGCTCTGAGAGCGTCTGTAATGCTGATTTTGCCGATATTTGCGATAAGCAAGGAAAGATATTGGAATTGGTTCGCGGCGTTTATTTCAAGCTTAGCAAGCTGTGAGAGGGATGACAAAACCAGTACCCTGATTTAGGGGAGTGGTTTTGAGGTTTGATAGGGCGATAGCACATGCTCTAAAAGGAGGGGGTCGCAAATCGCGACATCCCTTGTCTTTAAGTGAATAGACGCGCTTGCTGTTGTAAGTATTGTTTAAGGTCGCAAAACGCGACCTTAGAAGGGTATAACGATTCGTTATTCCCTTTCCCCATCTTTATGTAAGACCACCTGCCCCGTTTTAGGGCGGGTGCAGTGCAAGGAGTCACCGATTCGATGACACCTTGCACAATAATACACAGTGTGCGAGAGGGGTCGCTGATTTGGCGACCCCTCGAAAATAGCAGTATAGCTGCGTAAACTGCGACGGGGTGGTGATTTACCACCCCTTTGGAATAGCATAACGTTTTTGCCGAAAATGCGACGTATAGAGCGTTCTATCACCTTAGGGATGGGGTCGCGAAACACGACCCCATCTTGCTTCGAGATGCGCAGAAAAGTATTGACGGTGAACGAATCGTTCACCGTTCGATATAGTTCCGCCCTGTTTTAGGGCGGAACTTATTCAGAGGAGTGGGCGTTTTGCCCACCCCCGCGATAGGGCGCGAGGGGTGTCCAAATCAGACACCCCTCGTCGATAAATCGAGCAGCGGTGCTTAAAACTGGGGGATGAAATACTCCCGAGTTAATCAATGACTGAAAACTCAATACCAAATCGGTATTGAGTTTAAATAAATGCCTCAGCCCAAGCCTTTAGCTCTGCTTCGGTAGCGTTTGCCGCAAAGCGTTTGCCCTCTTTAAGCTCCGCGCCTTTGCAGGATGATGCAAGCTCGGTATTTGTCCTGCCCATACCGCTGCTACCGGAAGTAGCAAACGGAATAATAGTTTTGCCGCTCAAATCATACTGTTCGAGGAAAGTGTTGACGATAGTCGGCGCAACATACCACCAAATCGGAAAGCCGATAAAAATGGTGTCGTACTGCTCCATATTTTCTACC
>JAJBTG010000270.1:984-5718 GCA_020860985.1 Oscillospiraceae bacterium | reverse complement strand
ACCCGCGACGGGCGGGCGATATGATTTGTCGTTCATCTCGATGCTGCTGCGGCTTTTCTTGTTTCTCCAATCAAGGTCAGCAGCTGTATATTTTACCTTCGGAGTTATTTCGTATATGTCCGCTCCGATTGTGTCTGCTAACTTCTTTGCCAATTTAGCGGTGGTTCCGCTTGCTGAAAAATATGCTGTTAATATTTTGCTCATTTTTGTTTCCTCCGTTTTATTTAATTAAGTTCAGATTATCAATCCATGCCTCAACATCGTTCTTGGACGCACTTGCGGCAAAGCGTCTGCCGTCATACCATTCGGCATCAGCAGTAAGAGATTGCAAATTCTCCGCGCTGGTGCCTATTCCGCTTGATGCGGAGGTGCAAAACGGTATGATGTTCTTTCCCGAAAAGTCGTAGCTTTCAAGGAATGTTGAAATTATTCTCGGCGCGTCACCCCACCATATGGGATAGCCGATATAAATCGTGTTATATTGCTCCATATCCTCAACTACACTTGAGATTGCCGGACGTGATGACGGATCGTTCATTTCCAAAGAGGAACGGCTTGAGCTGTCATTATAGTTCAAATCCTCATCGGTATACGGCTCTTCGGGAACAATCTCAAACAAATCCCCGCCGATGATTTCGGCAATGTATTCCGCCATACCTTCAGTATTTCCTGTGTTGGAAAAATAGGCAACAAGTGCTTTTTCTCCGTCAACTGTGTCATTTTTATCGGAAGCTTCATCAGATTCTTTCACAGCTTCAGCTGCCGGTTTATCCGTTTGATTTACACTGTTATTTTGAGTGTTTCCTGCGCAAGCTCCCAATGTGAAAAGCATAAATGCTGATAGGATTATTGATAATAGCTTTTTCAATTAAACCTCTCCTTTCGTTATTTAGTCCAAACGTGTGTCTTGTCAGCGTCCGCAGCAGTATTTTGCGCCATAACTCCCACAAGCCTATGCGGAACATATTCCTCTTCAAGATAGTTTATTTCTTCCTCAGTCAGCTTCAAATCAACCGCTTTTGCGGCTCCCTCTGCCTGACTTAGCTTTGTCATACCTGTTACAGGTGCGGTGACCTTTGTAAGAAGCCATGCAAGTGATATTTCAGTCATCGACACACCGCGCTTTTTTGCAAGCTCCTCAACGCGGCTTATGATAATTCCGTCCTTTTCGGCGGTATTGTCATACTTAAATCGTGCATAGCTGTCCTCCGAAAGCCTTTTTGTCATCTCTCCCGCAGGTCTTGCAAGTCTGCCGGAGGCAAGAGGACTGTATGGAGTCATTGCTATATTATCCTCACGGCAAAGCTGCGCCATTTCGCGTTCCTCCTCGCGGAAGATTAGGTTATAATGCCCTTGCACGGACACAAATTTCGCGAATCCCTCTTTTTCGGCAAGCGCGTTCGCCTTTGCCAGCTGCCATGCAAAGCAGTTTGAAATACCGATATAGCGTACCTTTCCCGCCTTTACAGCGTTATTAAGTCCCTCCAAAATATCATAGAGCGGCGTTCTGTAATCCCACATATGATAGATGTATAAATCCACATAATCCATGCCGAGGTTTTCAAGGCTTTTGTCAAGCGATTGCTCAATGTGCTGCTGTCCGGTGATTTTCGCCTCAATATCCTCCTGCGTCCGCGGGAGAAATTTTGTAGCCACTACCACATCATCACGTTTCGCAAAATTACGCAAAGCATTTCCGAGATACAGCTCTCCGGTTCCGTTCTGATATGCGATTGCCGTATCGAAAAAGTTAATTCCCAAGTCCAGTCCGTGCTTTATTATTCCGCGCGAATTTTCCTCATCAACAGTCCAAGAATGCTGACCGTTTTTCGCATCGCCGAATCCCATACATCCCATACAAATTCGGGACACATTTAAGTCGCTGTTTCCTAATTTTATATATTGCATTGTCATCCTCCTTATCTTACGCTCCGATACGCATTCCTGCTCGGTAAGCCTCATCCATTGCTTTAGTCCCGAGTACTTCACCCTTTTGCCAAACGCCCTCACCCCAAATTGTGGGGTGTACGCTGTTTCCGAGATAGCTGAAAATGTCTGTCAGATCATTGGCGGTACGCTTCAACCCTGTCTTTGAGTCATATCCTGTGACGATGATATAGACTTCCTTGCCACCCAAGCCTTGCCACTCCGGAAGCAAACGGTCGATAAAAATTTTCATCTGCCCGCTCATGGTCATAAAATAGGTAGGTGATGCTATTACAAGCACCTCCGCCTGTTTTACTTTATTGAGGATAGCTGTCATATCATCCTTTTGAACGCATTTGCCTGTTCTAAAACACGCATAGCACGCTCTGCAAGGATTTACCGTATGCTCTCGTAAAGAGATTTTTTCAACTGTATGACCCGCTTCCTTTGCTCCGCGGGCAAATTCATCACATAATAAATCCGAATTACCCTTTGCTCGCGGACTACCGTTTACTATTACGATATTCACAAAATCATCTCCTACATTTAATTTTCGGCATTTATTCCGCTTGCCGTAAGCCACTCATATATTGCACTTCTGTCATATGATGAGTATGAAACCGTCAAGCCATCTTTAATGACGCTTTCGGGTGTTAGCTTTGCAATTGCGCTTATTGATTGCCCGAATCGCCCGCCGCCCATACTGCAAAACGGAATTATGGTTTTGCCGCTTAGATCATAGTATGATACAAAGCTTGCGACAGGCGCGGGTATCGATGCCCACCAGTTGGAATATCCGAGCAATATTGTATCGTAATCATCAAGGTTATATCCTGCGTCCTCTAAATACACCGCAAGCTCCGGCATTGCGTTTTCGCGCTGCTCGGTTAATGCCTCGTCATACAGTATTTGTGAATTGCTTGCCGCCGAATAGGGAGTTGCACGTTCTATTCTGAACACATCCGCACCGGTCATTTCCTCTATTATTTCGGCGAAACCTTTGGTGTTTCCGGTTTGCGAAAAGTATGCTATTAAAACCCTACCGGTTTCTTGGCTTGCCTTTCTGTTGTAAACACTCTGCACTGTACCTGTTGACGGTTCGGCGTTCCTCGCCAAACGAATACCTATGCTGTAAAGCGGCACATCTGCGGGAAATGCGATACGGTACGCGGAGCGTATGTGCTTCGGCATATCATTCCAACCGCCGCCGCGAGCAACCTTGTTTACTCCGCTTTCCGTGCCTGTCGGGTTATCGCTGTCTGAGACATCATATTCACCGTACCAATCCCAAACCCATTCAGAAACGTTGCCGTGCATATTATACAAGCCGTACTCGTTTGCGCTGTAACTTTGAACATCTACAGTGTGTCCCAAATAACCGTTTACCCAGTTTCCTGTTGAATCATTGTTATATCCGTATGCGTTATAGCAGTTTGCGTCATCGTCATACACATAGTCACCGAAGTTGAATGGTGTGGTTGTATTAGCTCTCGCCGCATATTCCCATTCAGCTTCTGTCGGTAGACGGTAGCCGTTCGCGCTTTTGTCCCAAGTAACCGTATTATAGGAAATTGTATAGCAGGGCGTTAATCCCTCCGCTTCGCTTCTTGCGTTACAGTATTCTATCGCGTCATACCAAGTCACATTTTCAACGGGCAAATTTTCGCCCACGTTTTCGCTCGGATTACTGCCTGTAATTGCTTCATACTCCGCTTGTGTAAGCTCGGTTGCCGACATATAGAAGCTCGCAACCGTAACCTCGTGCTGTACCTCATCCTTCCCGCGTTCAGGCTCGTCCGACGCGCTGCCCATTTCAAACGTGCCGCCGTTTATCAGTACGAAATTGTCACTTGTTTTTGTATTTGCAGGCTCGTCCGCTGTTTGAATTTTTGTTATAGTCACTGTTTCATCATCTCCGTTCCATTCAACATTGTACCCAAAGCTCTCCGCTATAAAGCGTATCGGAAGCATTGTTCTGTCGTTGATTATCATGGGAGCGGCATCAAGCTCTTGCAGTTCTCCGTTTAAATACGCCGATGTTTCGTTTATGATAAGGATTATTTTATCATCACCGCAGTCAAGCGTTACCGTCTGCGTGTCACTGTCCCATTCCGCAGTGCCGCCCATTGCTTCAACCACCGCTTGGACAGGCAGCAGCGTTCTGTCATTGATAATGACCGGTACAGTACCGCTATCGTCAATGGCTTGCTCTGCTTCATCAACCGTTATTGTTTGATTACCGATTTGCAAAATAATCTTATTTGCAGCGCCGACAGTGTCAATGTCCGCTGCCGCGCATGATGCAACCAATCCTACACTCATACAGAGCAAAACAATAAAGGCTGTAATTCTTTTCATAAAAGCTTCATTCCCTTCAAATATATTTTGTATTTTCGGTATATCACAAAATACAACAAATGTAAAACACTTATAATACATATCGTGAAATGCCTTTTGGGCATTATAAAATACCGTTTTTCAAGTCTTATATAGACGTAGCCGCATTCGTCTGCTATAGGTGGCTGCTGAAATTTCGCGTATACACAAATGCGGTCAGTTTGCCTGCAAGTTCCTAATCCTCAATATCAAGCGTATCAATCCATGCCTCAACATCGCTCTCGGACGCACTTGCGGCAAAGCGTCTGCCGTCATACCATTCGGCGTCATCAGCAAGAGATTGTAAATCCTCTGCGCTTGAGCCTATTCCGCTTGACACTGAGGTGCAGAATGGAATAATGTTCTTTTCCGAAAAATCGTAGCTTTCAAGGAATGTTGAAATTATTCTCGGCGCGTCACCCCACCATATGG
>JAJBTG010000270.1:0-884 GCA_020860985.1 Oscillospiraceae bacterium | reverse complement strand
GATAGCCGATATAAATAGTGTCGTATTGCTCCATATCCTCAACTACACTTGCAATTGCCGGACGAACAGTCGAATCGCTCTGTTCGAGCGTCGTGCGGCTTGAGCTGTCGTTATAGTCCAAATCTTCATCGGTATACGGCTCCTCGGGAACAATTTCAAATAAATCCGCACCGGTAATTTCGGCAATGTATTCCGCTATACCCTCGGTATTTCCCGTGTTGGAAAAATAGGCAACAAGCGTTTTGGATTCTGTTTGCTCGTTGTCATCAGCCGCTGCGGGTTCATCAGTAGGCTCAACTGTCGCATCGGGTTCAGTTGTTGATTCCGGTTCTGCCGATGTTTCAGGCTCTGCTGTTGCCTCCGGCTCTGCTGTTGTTTCCGGTTCTTCGACAGCATCGGATTTGCTGATTGTCACGGTCTGTGTTTCCGGTGTCCAATCAACATCAAAGCTGAATCCTTCAGCGATAAATCGAATTGGCAGCATGGTTCTTTCATTTATGATTGCCGGTGCGCTGTCAAGCTCATTTGCTTCGCCGTTTAAGTAAGCTGTTGAGCTGTCAATGACAAGAATAATCTCATCATCGTTGTAATCAAGCGTTACCGTCTGCGTGTCTGCATCCCATTCAACTGTGCCGTCCATCGCTTCTATTATTGCGCGTATCGGCACAAGCGTTCTGTCGTTTACTATAACGGGCGTTGTTCCTCTGCCCACGTCAATTTCGGTTTCCGCACCGTTTACGGTCATAACGGGATTGTCAATTTGCATTGTGAGCGTAAACTCCTCCGCAAATACGCTTACCGCGCCCATCATGAGCATTATTGCCGAAATTAGAATTGATAATAATTTTTTTGATAATAATATTTGCTTCACAGATGATAGTAAA
>JAJBTG010000102.1:8567-10062 GCA_020860985.1 Oscillospiraceae bacterium | reverse complement strand
GTATAAGATGATTTACGTCCTCTTTGAAAAAGCTAGAACCGGGCACCACGCCGATGCCGACATCGCTTGCGAGTTTTTCGCAAAACTCCAAATCGCTTTCATAACCAAACTCGGATATGTCAAGCAGCACATAATACGCGCCCTGCGGAACGGTATGGGATATTTTCAAATCATCCAATCCCTTTAAAAACAAGTCGCGCTTGTGCGTATATTTATCCGCAAGCTGCCTATAGTAATCATCGCCGAATTTTAAACCCGTAACCGCCGCTTCCTGAAGCGGCGCTGCCGCGCCTACGGTAAGAAAATCGTGAACCTTTTTCACGGTTTCGGTAATTTCGGCAGACGCTATTACATAACCCAAACGCCAACCCGTCACAGAATACGTTTTTGAAAGAGAGCTGCACGAAATCGTCCTTTGCCGCATACCCGAGAGCGAGGCGAAATATATATGCTCGCTCGGCTTGTACACGATATGCTCGTAAACCTCGTCGGTTATAACATATGTATCGTATTTTTCAGCCAAATCCGCTATTATTTTAAGCTCGTCATAGGTAAACACCTTTCCGCACGGGTTCGACGGGTTGCATAGAATAAGCGCTTTCGGATTTTGACGAAACGCGGCTTCAAGCTCGTCGGCGTTAAAGTTAAATTCGGGCGGGTACAGCGGCACATATATCGGCTCCGCGCCGGACAGGATTGTATCCGCGCCGTAATTTTCATAAAACGGCGAGAAAACAATAACCTTATCTCCAGGGTTCGCGACCGTCATCATCGCCGCCATCATCGCCTCCGTGCTTCCGCAGGTCACAACAATTTCCGTATCGGGGTTTATGTCAAATCCCATCAGACGCGACTGCTTTGCGGCAAGCGCTTCGCGAAAATTCTGAGCGCCCCACGTTATTGAATATTGGTGAAAATCTTCTTTTGTAACCTCCGCCAGTCTGTCTAAAATTTCCTTCGGCGGCTCAAAGTCGGGAAATCCCTGCGATAAATTCACCGCGCCGTATTGGTTTGAAATCCTTGTCATTCGGCGAATTACCGAATCGGTAAATCCCGCCGTTCTGCTGCTTAAATTTTTCACTTGCTTACCTCTTTTCGATTTTAATATTATCTTCTTCCTCTAATAATTCCTTTAAATACCCTAAATATCCGCATTTCAATTCATAGGCATCATACCCCGCGTCAAGCAGAATTTCCGTAATATCGCCGCTGATGTCACCCTTTTGACAGAACACATATATTTTCTTATCCTTAGGCAGCTCATAAAGCCGCTGCATCTCGCTTGCCGGAATGTTTATTGCACCGGGTATACTCCCAAATGAATATACTGTTTGCGAACGCACATCCACAAGCCGTGTGGTTCTGAAATCTATATTTCTTATATCATCAAGACCTATAATTCTTTGCATATGTGATGTTCTCCTCACTCGGCTGCACTTTTGCATATGCGACACGGCTCTATACCCGAAAAATTTACTTTTCTGAAGCTTGCGTT
>JAJBTG010000102.1:6043-8557 GCA_020860985.1 Oscillospiraceae bacterium | reverse complement strand
CGTTTAACCCGTCAAATATGAGCATTTGCCCCGTCAACAGCTCTCCTGCTCCGATTATATACTTCTGCGCTTCAAGCGCTTGCAGTGAGCCTATAATTCCCGGAAGTGTTCCTATCACACCGACTGCCGAACAGCTTTCACACCCATCGTCGGGAGGTACATCGCCGAAAATACATCTGAGACACGGACTTTTGCCCGGAACGTAAGTCATTAGCTGACCGCTAAATTCTTTTATCCCTCCATAGCAGAACGGCTTACGGTTTCGCACACACGCATCGTTTATTAAGAATTTCGCAGAAAAACTGTCCGTGCCGTCAATAATAAAATCATATTTACTTATTATTTCATCTATGTTGTCGGGAGTTACGCCGTTTTCGTATATAGCGGTTTTTACGGACGGATTTATTGCTTTCACAGCCGCCCTCGCCGATAATACCTTTGCAAATCCCACTGTGTCCGTTTTGTGAATAATTTGCCTTTGCAAATTTGAAAGCGCAACCTCATCAAAATCCGCTATACCTATATGTCCTACACCCGATGCGGCAAGATACATAATTGCGGGTGAGCCAAGTCCTCCCGCACCGACTACAAGAACGCTTGATGATAAAAGAGCCTTTTGCCCTTTAACTCCCACGCCCTTTAAAATGATGTGCCTTGAATAGCGTTCAAGCTCCTCAGCCGAAAATGCCATTTGTTAAAACTCCTTTTTCGCCCTTAGCAATATTTCTTTAAAAATCCCGCAAAATTATAATACTCTATTTTCCTAAAATCGTCAACGCTTAAATTAAGTCTGTGGAGCTTGTTAAGCTCCTCATTCGGATTCCACATAGGGAAATCACTTCCGAAGAAAAATTTGTCCGCTCCGAATTAGTCAATGAACGCTCTAAATTCATAATCCGATATAAAATTCAACGTACTCGACGTGTCAAAATACAAGTTACCGCTTACGGGAAGAATATCGTAGGCTTCACGCCAATGTGAAAAGCCGCCCATATGCGCTGCGATAATTACCAAATCGGGCAGCTCATCAATAACATTTTTCAGTTTTGAAACACTTGAATAGCTGAGCTTTTTATCTCCCATATGAAAAATCACGGACATTTTATTATTTGCTATTTCTCTATATATCGGAAGCATCTTTTCATCGTCTATATCCGTTTGCTGAAAATCCGAATGAAATTTTACACCCCGTAATCCCAAACGCTTCATCCTTTTTATTTCCCGCGAATAGTCATCGTTATCCTTATGCAGCGTGCCGAAGCCTATAAGAGTTTTGTCCGACCGGCACAGACTTGAAATAAAATCGTTTATGCTTTTCGTCTGTTGAGCGGTTATTGCCGGAGAGAATATCGCCTGCGCGGCTATTTTATACGGTACTGCGCACATTAAGCGAGCCTTGTAAAGCTCGCTTAATGTACCCGTTGTAAACATAGGCATATTATAGAATTTACCTACGCTGTCCCTTGCCTTGTCGGCAATGGCATCGGGGAATATATGAGTGTGCGCGTCTATAACCTTAAATCGGTCAGATTGTAAAGTCAAGCTTGCGTTCATCTATAATTCTCCTTGACTTATGCTCCGAGCGCGTGTCAAGTCCGCCGTCGGGATGCACAACTACATTATACGGCTTTACACCGATTCTTGCTTTGAGCGCGGCGCTCACCTCATCCGCAACCTCCGCGTCGGTCTTGGGATTGTCCTCGTTTTTCTCAATTTCAACCGAATATTTGCAGGTAAAGTCCTTTTCAAACACTCTTATTAAATATTCGCCGGTAATTCCTGAAAGCTCGCGGATAACCGCCTCAATATCGCTCGGGAACACATTCACCGCCGACACGATAAACATATCGTCCTTTCTGCCGTTGATATGTATTCTTCCGTGGGTTCTGCCGCAGGAGCAGGGTGTGTTGTCTATCCAACCGATGTCGCCGGTTCTGAAACGAATAAGCGGACGCGCGTGCTTTCTCAGCGTTGTAAACACAAGCTCACCAACCTCACCCGGCTTTAACACCTCGCCGGTGTGTATGTCAACCGTTTCGACAAGTATATGATTTTCCGCGATATGCAGTCCGTCCTTCGCCTCGCACATAGCCGCGCACGCGCCGAATATATCGGAAAGTCCGTAAAAATCGTAAACCTCCGCGCCCCACAAATCCTCAATCGCCTTTCGCGTCGCGTCAATGGAGCCGCCAAGCTCGCCCGCGACTATTATTTTCTTGATGTTCAAGTCTTTTTTCGGGTCGATACCCTGTTTCAGCGCCTTTTCGCCGAGCTGCCAAGCGTAGGACGGGCTTGTCCAAATAATGGTCGGCTGATATGTTTTTAAAATAAACAAAAGCCTCTCGCTCGGAAGCGTTCCGCCCCATATGCACAGCGCTCCGAGGTTTTGTGCGCCTATAACGTCGGGACCGCCGACGTAAAGCGAGAAATTGAGCGCGTGAACATACCTATCGTTCGGACGCATACCGACCTGCCAACACCAACGGCTTTCGGTGTCCTGAAACTCGTCGAAAT
>JAJBTG010000102.1:0-6033 GCA_020860985.1 Oscillospiraceae bacterium | reverse complement strand
AAATCACGCTTTGTAAACGGGCTCATCGTCGGAACTCCCGTTGCGCCGGACGACGTTGAAATAAACACAACATCCTCCTCGGGTACCGCCGCAAGCTCGCCCAAAAAAGAGCCTACTCCCTGCGTGTCGCGTTGTGTTTTCTTATCGATAAACGGGAATTTTTGAATATCCGAAAGCGTCTGTATGTCATCCGGCTTAACTCCTGCCTCGTCGAACGAGCGCTTATAATACGGCGCGTTGTCATACGCGAATTTCACGATTTCCTTTAAGTCCGCGAGCTGTCTTTTTTCAAGCTCCTCGCGCGGCATCGTTTCAAGCTCCTCATCCCAATATTTGCTGTTTATATCTCTGCTCATTCTATTTACCTCCTGCATTTTTGAATGTCTTATTTATCCTTTCCCATTTGACGTTTCTCGATTTCTCTATAATTTCTATATCCTCATCCGTCAGATGCTTAAATCTGCCCTGCTTTTTCAGATAATCGGAAACGCTTGTAAACTCTTTTGGTCTGTAATTTAATGTAAACTCGCCGTTTTCGTATTCGGCGAGGTACCATAGACCACTGTCAACCACTTCCTTTGCAATCTCAACCGTTTCATCCGTGCGGATGCCCCATCCCGTGGGGCACGGCGCGATAATGTGTATGTATTTCGTGCCGCGGATTTTCGAAGCCTTATCGACCTTGTTTATAAAATCGTTTATATACCCCACACTTGCGGTCGCGGCATAGGGTATATCGTGCGCGGCGACAATCTCAAACATATTCTTTTTCGGTCTTAAATTGCCGCGTATGTTTTTTCCTGCCGGAGTGGTCGTGGTCTTTGCGCCGAACGGCGTAAGCGAGCTTTTTTGTATTCCCGTATTCATATACGCCTCGTTGTCGTAGCAGATATAAAGAATATCGTCGTTCCTGTCAATCGTGCCCGAAAGCGCTTGAAGTCCTATATCCGCCGTGCCGCCGTCGCCGGCGAAACCTACGGCTTGAAAATCCGTTATGCCCCGCGCGCGAAGTCCCGCTTCTATGCCCGTGAGCATTGACGCGGTTCCCGCGAATGTCGAGATTATCGCGTTATTTGAGAAACAAAGCTGTGGGAAGTTGAAGCCGACCGCCGACATACAGCCCGCGGGAAGAACTGCGACGGAGCGCTCCCCGAGTGCCTTTAACGCAAGCCTTACCGCCAGACTGCCGCCGCATCCGGCGCAAGCCTTATGCCCGTAAAAATATTCGTCCTCATTGAGATTTTTCGCGTTCAGTGCCATCAGATTTCACCTCCGCTTGTTTCGATTCCTATAAATTTAATTTCCGGCTCCTCGGTTTCGAGCCTTAAAAATATGTTTTCTATGTCCTTTTTTGATATATTTTTGCCCCCTAAACCGCCTATAAAGTTCGAAATCGGGATATTGCTCTTTTGTAAAGCAGCCTTTACATTTGTGCAAACCGTCCCCTCATTCCCGAACGATATATCCTTTTCAAGCACGGCAACGGCTTTCGCGTTTTTCACGGCGCGCACTATATCGGCGTTGGGAAATGGGCGCATATAACGAATCCGCAAAACGCCTACTCTTTTACCCTGCCGCCTGAGCTTGTCCGCTGTTTCCTTTACAAGTCCCGCGATGCTTCCGAGAGTGATAATTATGTAATCGGCATCCTCGGTTTTATAGCTTTCGGTAAGACCGGTATAGCTGCGTCCGAAAATGTCGGCGAATTTGCGTTCCGCCTCATTGATTACTCCCGCGGCGTTTAAAACGCCAATATGCTCCTTATATTTGAAAATATCGTTGTGCGCGGGGCCCGCAGAGAACGCTAAGTTTTTAGGATTATCGAAATCGATTTTGTTTTCCGTTTCAAACGGCGGCAAAAACGCGTCCGCCTGTTCCGGCACGGGAACATCTACAACCTCGTATGTATGCGGAAAGACATATCCGGCAAGTTTTAGCATTAATGGCGTTGACACTGCCGAGTTTTCCGCTATATAGTAGCTCATAAGTGCCAAATCAAGGCTTTCTTGCGCGTTTTCGGCATACGCCTGAATCCAGCCGCTGTCCAAAAGCGAAAGTGAATCGCGTTGGTCGCCGTATATGTTCCACGGCAGGGCGGTTGAACGGTTCGCGTTCATCATAACAATCGGGAATCTGCCGCCCGCGGCGTATGTAAGACATTCCGCCATATACAGAAGTCCCTGCGACGATGTCGCTGTGAACGCTCTCGCGCCGACAGCCGACGCGCCCATTGCCCACGACAACGCGGAATGCTCCGACTCAACGTGAATAAATTCCGCGTTAAGGCTCTTATCCTCAACCATTTCCGACAATCGTTCAACGACTATTGTTTGCGGCGTGATGGGATAGGCGGATATAACCTGCGGCTTTGCGAGGCGTATGCCCTCCGCAAACGCTTCGTTTCCCGATAAAAATTTTCTTGCCATTACTTTTCCGCCTCCATTTCCACCGCGCCGAATTTACACGCCTTTCGGCAAATTCCGCAGCCCTTGCAAAAATCGTAATCTATGCCGACCTTACCGTCGCGCTTAAATATAACGCCGTCGGGACACTGTAAATAACATTGCAGACAGCCTCGGCATTTGCCGAGGTCTATTACCGGCTTTACATTTCGCCAACCCGAATTTTTTGTTACAAGATAACCCGCCTCGTATGACGGCGAGGCGGGTATTTCATCAAATACCGATGGGATTTTATCTCTTAAATAAGGTTTCATTTTTTAACCGCCTCCATAGCTGCGTGTACGGCGCGTATATTTTTATCCCACAGCCTTTCAGCCATATTTTCACGTATCGCGCCAGCGATATTTTCCTCCGATATGTTACCGTATACCGCCGCAAGCGCGCCGAGCATAACGGTGTTTACAATCGGCATACCCAATATTTCCTCCGCGACTTTCTCTGCGTCCAAAGCGATGATTTTGTCGTTTGAAATTGCCTTTTTCGTGTTCAGTATCACCGTTCCGTTCGGCTTCAACTCGTCGAAAGCGGAAGGCGAAAATAATGTGTCGTCCAAGAATATGCTATAATCGGCTTTTTCGATTTCACTTCTGTTCGCTATCGGCTTTTCGTCGAGCTTTGTAAACGCGCGTATCGGCGCGCCGCGCCTTTCGGGTCCGAACGATGGAAACGCGAGCGCATATTTTCCGCTGAGCGCATATGCTGCGCCCGACAGCCGCACCGCCGTAAACGCACCCTGACCGCCTCTGCCGTGCCATAAAATTTCAATCATAATATAACCTCCGTTTTTATTTGCGCCAACGCAGTAAATAGTTTTGCAGCTTGTTAAACAAAAACGATATTGCCACAACCACCGCGCCTATTATCAAAATACCGCCTATTGCTCTCGTGTAATCGCCGAAATCCGAATATTGCTTTACATAGTACCCCAAGCCGCTCGACGCACCTATCATTTCCGCAGATGTAAGTAGGATAAATGAAATTCCCAACCCCTGATTACAGCCGATGAATATCTGCGGCAATGCCGCGGGAAGTATGACCGAAAAGAGCATTGTCGGCTTACTTACGTTCAGCACCTTTGCAGAGTCGATTGTTTTTTGCTCAACGTTTAACACGCCGCTCATAGTGCTTGCGAATACAGGCCAAAACGTCGCCAAAAATATAACAAAAACCGATACCGAGCGAAAGGTCGGAAGCAGCGCTATGCCGTAAGGAATATACACAATCGGTGGTATGAAGCCGAGAAATTTCGATATGTACGACGCGGCACCGCCCGCTCTTGCGCTGTTCCCCAAGAACAGCCCCAACGGTATAGCAGCGATAACCGCAAGCAGATAACCCTCGATTATTATACCTAAGGAGCTTCTTATATTCACAAGTATCTTTCCCGCGTCGTCGATTAGCTGCCAAATCACCTTGCCCATAGGCGGAAAGAGCGATTCGCTCAATATATTGAACTTCACCGCCGCGAGCGTCCAAAATATAAGGAAAGCGTATAAAAAGGCTATTATATCAAGGAAGAGATTAAGCCCCGATTCCGTTTTCGATACGGTTGAAACCGCCAAAACTATAATTTCAAGAACAGCCGCAAAGCCTATAAGGTACGCCGTATGCGCGTCGCCGGAAATCCTGTTGGGTAGAAGCTGGACAAGCATCAATATCACGAAAAGCGCGTTCGCAACGCGCAAATATCTCTTTTTTGTCGTCATTATATCGCCACCTCATTTCCGCCTATTCTATCCACAATATCGGCGTAAAACAGCGATATAAGCTTGTTTCTGAACGCGTTGTATTCCCGAGTTTGAACAAGCTCCGTGCGGTTTCTCGGACGGCTGAATGTTACGGGTATTTCCTTTAAAACGCGTCCCGGCGTGGGGGTCATCATCACTATTTTATCCGCCAAAAATATCGCCTCGTCTATGTCGTGCGTTACAAACACAACCGTCTTTTTAGTGTCCCCGTTCTCCCATAGCTCAAGTAAAAGCTCCTGAAGTATTGTGCGGTTTTTCGCGTCAATCGCGCCGAACGGCTCATCCATAAGCAATATATCCGTGTCCATCGCAAGCGCCCTCGCTATGGCAACGCGCTGCTGCATTCCTCCCGAGAGCTGTGACGGGTATTTGTCCTTAAAGTCCGCAAGTCCGACCTTATCCAAAAATTCATCGGCTTGCGAAAGCCTCTCCGCTTTTTTAGTGTCCCTTTTTGCCTGCTTAATGCCGAACGCGACATTTTTACGGGCGGTCATCCACGGGAACAGGGAGTAGTTTTGAAAAACCACTCCTCTGTCCGTACCCGTGCCCGTGACAGGCTCGCCGTCTATAAGCACTCTTCCCGATGTGGGCAAATTTATGCCCTCCAAAATGCTCAAAAGCGTGCTTTTTCCGCAGCCGCTCGAACCGATTATACATACAAATTCGCCCGCCGCAACTGAAAAGGAAACATCCTCAAGCGCTTTAAAGCTATGCCGCTTTTCCGCGTACTCAACCGTTAAATTTTCTATCCTGATTTTATCCATAAATGCCTCACTTTTTCGGTTATTCGTATTGCTCGAAATGCTCGAGCAGGGACAGGTAAATCTCATCATCGGGATTTTCCGCGATTATGCTTTCAAGCGCGTTCTCGTAAATCGATGTGTTATAGAGCGCGTCTATGTCATAATCCTCCGTGTAGCCAAGCTCAACAATGCTGTCCTTTAATTCTGTTGTAGCCTGCTTGTCCGGGTCGGGATTGGATGTTCCGTAGCCGCCGTAAACCTCTGTTCTGATGTAGTCCTCGTCAATATCTATGTACTGCTTTATATCGCTTACAGTATCGTCCTCGTTCTCCTGCGAAAACTTATACGCCTTGATTATCGCGCGTTCAAACGCGTTGTACGAGTTCGGATATTCCGTGAGTGCGGCGGTTGACGCAACCTGTCGGCAGCACGGCTGATTTTTAAGAAGCTCCTCCTCACTGCATCGGTAGACGATTTCATAACCTGCTCCCTCGGCAAGCGACGCATATGGCGAATATACCGATGCCGCGTCTATGGTCTCGTTTTGAAGCGCCGCATACGCATCCTTTTGACTGTCGAAATATACGATATTTACTTTATCTTCGCCCTCTCCGATTTCTATCCCTGCATCTGCAAGCAAAAGCTGAAGCTCCGCGTCCTGAACGCTGTTTTTGACGGACGCGACATTTCTGCCCTTTAAAATGCTTATGTCTATATCGTCAACGCCCTCTGTGTATTCCGGCTTGATAACATATCCGTGTCCGTTTGTCATAGCTCCGCCGAAAACGGTCAAATCGTGTCCTTGACTTTGAAATGTAAGCGTCGGAACGGAGCCTATCAGCGCAACGTCGAGCTTTGACGATTCCAAACCCGTTGCAAGCTCGGACGCGCTTGAAAATTGCGTAAGCGTAACGTCTAAGCCTTCCTCATCAAAATATCCCTCTTCCTTTGCGACAAATGCCAAAAGATGAGCGGTTGAGTTTAAATATCCCACATTAAATTCCGTTTTTTCATGGCTCGTTTCCGCGGTTTCAGCCGATTGGTTTGTTCATCCCGGGCCGTTAATCGCCAATGCTGCGG
>JAJBTG010000190.1 GCA_020860985.1 Oscillospiraceae bacterium | reverse complement strand
CAGCGGCAGCGGTAAGACAAGATTTTTCGTTAAGCCTAACCTTATGCAAATGCACAGTAGCTATGTTGTCACCGACCCGAAAGGTACAGTTTTGGTTGAGTGCGGAAAAATGCTTGAACGCGGCGGGTACAGGATAAAATCACTGAATACCATAAATTTCAATAAGTCGATGCACTACAATCCGTTTCAGTATATCCGCAGTGAAAAGGATATTTTAAAGCTGGTAAACACCATAATTGCCAACACCAAAGGCGACGGTGAAAAATCAGGCGAGGATTTTTGGGTAAAAGCGGAGCGTCTTTTATACTGCGCTCTTATCGGATATATTTGGTACGAAGCGCCCGAGGACGAAAAGAACTTTACCACGCTGCTTGATATGATAAACGCAAGCGAAGCCCGCGAGGATGACGAGGAATTTGAAAGCCCCGTAGATATTCTGTTCAAACGGCTCAGTGAAAAGAATCCTGAACACTTTGCCGTGAAGCAATACGCCAAATACAAATTGGCGGCGGGCAAAACGGCAAAATCTATACTCATTTCCTGCGGCGCGCGTCTTGCGCCGTTTGATATAAAGGAGCTGCGCAACCTTATGGAATATGACGAATTGGAACTTGACACATTGGGCGACCGCAAGACCGCCCTTTTTGTAATTATAAGCGATACGGACGATACTTTTAATTTTGTTGTGGCTATGATGTACACGCAGTTATTCAATTTGCTGTGCGATAAAGCCGACGACGTATACGGCGGCAGACTACCCGTACACGTAAGATGTTTGCTTGACGAGTTTGCGAACATCGGACAGATACCGAAGTTTGACAAGCTCATTGCAACTATACGAAGCCGCGAGATTTCAGCGTGTATTATCCTACAAGCGCAGTCGCAGCTAAAGGCGATCTACAAAGACAATGCCGACACCATTATAGGCAACTGCGACACCACCCTATTCTTGGGCGGTAAAGAAAAGTCAACGCTTAAAGAATTGTCCGAAACGCTCGGAAAGGAAACTATAGATATGTTCAACACCTCGGAAACGCGCAGCAACCAAAATTCCTATGGTCTGAACTATCAAAAATTAGGAAAGGAGCTGATGTCACAAGACGAAATAGCTGTAATGGACGGCGGCAAGTGCATTTTGCAGCTGCGGGGCGTGCGTCCGTTCTTCTCGGACAAATACGATATTACCGCGCACCCGCGATATAAACAGCTTGCCGATTATGACGAAAGGAACAAGTTTAATATGGAACGATATATGAAACACAAAAAGAATGTTGTAAATCAGGACGAGGAATTTGATTATTACGATATTAAATTACCTCAAAAGAAATCAGCAGAAAAAGGAGGATAACGCTTATATGGAATTTTTCACACAATCAATAACTGTACTTAAAACTCTTGTAATCGCGCTCGGCGCGGGCCTTGCGGTCTGGGGTGTCGTAAACCTTTTGGAAGGATATGGAAACGACAACCCCGGGGCTAAGAGTCAGGGTATTAAGCAACTGATGGCAGGCGGAGGTGTTGTGCTTATCGGTACGACGCTTATTCCGTTGCTTTCGGGACTGTTTGGTTAATGAGTGCCATTTTTGACAGTATCACAGAATTTATCAAGGAGTTTTTAATATCGCTTATAACGGGCAGCTTGGGGACAATGTTTGACGACGTTAATTCCAAAGTCGGCACTATTGCCGCCGATGTCGGACAGACACCGCAGGATTGGAACAGCAGTGTTTTTAACTTGCTCAAAAACCTGTCCGACACGGTAATTTTGCCGATTGCGGGATTGATAATAACATTCGTCTTATGCTATGAGCTTATAACCCTGCTGACCGAAAAAAACAATATGCACGATATTGATACGTTTATGTTTTTCAAGTATATATTCAAATGCTGTGTGGCTGTGTTAATACTCAGCCACACCTTTGATATTACTATGGCAATATTCGACTTGGGGCAATACATAGTGTCAAACAGCGCCGGCGTTATATCCGGCAATACGAGTATCGACATATCGTCCGCTTTGACGGATATTGAAACAACACTGTCGGCTATGGGAATAGGCGAACTGTTCTTATTGGTTATTGAAACATCTTTGGTAAGTCTGTGTATGAAAATTTTGTCCGTATGTATAACCGTAGTGCTATTCGGACGAATGATAGAAATATATATGTACTGCTCCGTTGGGCCTATACCGTTTGCCACTATGACAAACCGCGAATGGGGACAAATCGGGAGCAACTATGTAAAAAGTCTTGCGGCATTGGCGCTTCAAGGCTTTTTTATAATGGTATGCGTGGGAATTTACGCTGTGTTGGTAAACGGCTTTGTCGTAACAGACAATTTGCATACCACAATATTCACGGTTGCGGCGTATACCGTTGTGTTATGTATAACCCTGTTTAAGACGGGTTCAATCTCAAAATCAATTTTGAGCGCGCATTAAGAGGTGAAGCTATGAAAAAATACAACATAATTTACGCCGATCCTCCGTGGCAGTATTGGGGCGGCTTGAAACGCGGCAGCGGTTCAAGTCATTACCCCGTTATGACGCTTGAGGAAATATGCGCGTTGCCCGTAAAGGATATAGCCGCCGACGACTGCGTTTTGTTTTTGTGGACGACGTTTCCGAAGCTGCGCGAATCGTTCGCGGTTATGGACGCTTGGGGCTTTGAATACAAGACCGTCGGCTTTGTATGGGTAAAGCAAAACAAAAAATCCGACGGCTGGTATATGGGTATGGGATGGTGGACACGCGCCAATGCGGAGATATGCCTAATAGCTACAAAGGGCAATCCGCGGCGCTTTGCCCACGACGTGCGTCAACTCATAGTATCGCCCGTGGAGGAACACAGTAAGAAACCCGACATTACCAGAGATAGGATAGTCCGGCTCGCGGGCAATTTGCCGCGTATAGAATTATTTGCGCGTCAGAAAACCCTCGGCTGGGATATATGGGGTAACGAACTTAAAAACGATATTGAATTGGAAGAGAGGAACGAATAATGATTAAGAACGAATTTTATATAACAACGGACTGTATACCGTTTTCGGAATACAAAAGTTTAAGCGGTGAGATTTTGGTATTAAAACCGAAATTCCTTTTATCGCCCTATGATATACCCGAATATCAGCTTGCGCTTTGCGTTGCCGGCGAGGGTAACAGACTGTTTATTGAATTTATCCGCGACGACGCGGCGACTGCGGACTATAAGCGTGAGGATTTCCTCGGCATTTTAAAACCGTGGCGTTTGCCCGAATGGGCGTACCGCCGTATGCAGGACAGAGAACGGCGCGTAAGAATGAAAATGAAAAAAGCCGTTTTAATGACGCAGCTTACGGACGCACCGAAAAAAGAATACAGAATAATAAATATAGATAAGGAGGCGAAATGATATGCCTTATGTACCTGTACCGAAAGACTTAACCACGGTCAAAACAAAGGTGGCATTTAATCTTACAAAACGCCAGTTGATATGTTTCGGCGGAGCAGCCGTCGTCGGTATTCCGACATACTTATTAACACGTAATGTATTGGGCGATACGGGCGCGATTATGGCTCTTGTAGCTGTGGCACTGCCGTTTTTCTTCTTCGCTATGTATGAGCGCAACGGTCAGCCGCTCGAAAAGATTTTAAAGAACATATATATTACACGGTTCAAGCGGCCGAAAATCCGACCGTACAAAACCGACAACTTTTACGCCGTATTGGAACGGCAAAGTAAATTAGACAAGGAGGTAACTGCTATTGTCAGCAACGAAAACAGGAAAACGTAAAATCAATATACCGAAAGATAAGCCGTTAAACGCGAAACAGCGTCAGCGGCTCGCACAGGCGGTAAAGAAAGCGAAAATGCAGGGCAAGATTGCAATGAGCGCGCAGCAGACGATACCGTATAAGGAAATGCGGCCGGACGGAATATGTATTGTAACGGATAAGCTGTATACAAAAACAATACGGTTTTTGGATATAAATTATCAGCTTGCAAGAAACGAGGACAAGAACACGATTTTTGAAAACTACTGTAATTTCTTAAACTATTTTGATAAATCAATATCGGTTCAGTTGTCGTTCATAAATCAGAGTATGAACATAAACGAGTTTGAACAGACTATTGATATTCCCTTGCAGTATGACAGGTTCGACTATATCCGCACGGAATACGCGCAGATGCTCAAAGACCAGCTCGCGCGCGGAAACAACGGACTTGTTAAGCAAAAGTTTATCACATTCGGCATTGAAGCCGATAACTTACAGGCGGCAAAACAGAAGTTGGAGCGAATCGAAGCGAATATTTTAAATAACTTTAAAATACTCGGAGTACAGGCGTTCCCGATGAACGGTATTGAACGGTTGGAACTCTTATATTCGTGCTTTAATCAGGGCACGGGCGGCAAACTCAATTTCTCTTGGAATATGCTCCCGAACACGGGGCTGTCAACCAAAGATTTTATTGCGCCCACGTCCTTTGACTTTTCAAGCGGCAAGACGTTTAAAATGGGTAAAAAGATAGGCGCGGTATCGTATCTACAAATACTCGCGCCGGAGCTTACGGATAGGATGTTAGTTGATTTTCTTGATTTGCAGAATAATCTGTCAGTCAATATCCATATCAAGAGTATCGACCAGACGGAAGCTATAAAGACGATAAAGCGAAAGATAACCGACTTAGACCGTATGAAAATCGAGGAGCAGAAAAAAGCCGTGCGCGCGGGCTATGATATGGACATTATACCGTCCGACCTTGCCACCTACGGAAACGACGCGAAAAATCTGTTGGAGGAATTGCAGTCGCGAAACGAGCGAATGTTTCTTGTAACCGTAATATTTATGGCTACAGCGGACAACCGCAAGGAGCTTGATAATATTATGTTCGCCGCCGAAAGCATAGCGCAGCAGAACAACTGTCCGTTAAGACGGCTCGACTATCAACAGGAAGATGGGTTAATGTCAAGCGTCCCGATAGGCATAAACAACATAGATATACAGCGGAGCTTAACCACGTCAAGCACCGCTATTTTTGTGCCGTTCACGACGCAGGAGTTGTTCTCGGACAGTAAGGAAGCGTTATACTGCGGACTTAACGCGTTATCAAATAATATGATAATGGTTGACCGCAAGCTCTTGAAAAATCCGAACGGTCTTATTTTGGGAACCCCCGGCAGCGGAAAGAGTTTTGCCGCCAAACGCGAAATGACAAACGCGTTTCTCGTAACAAAGGACGATATATTTATTTGTGACCCCGAATCGGAATACTATTCGCTTGTTATGGCGTTGGGCGGTCAGGTTATCAAGCTGTCCCCTACCTCAAAGGACTATGTAAATCCTATGGACATTAACCTTGACTACTCGGACGAGGAAAATCCTTTGTCGTTAAAGAGTGATTTCATCTTGTCGCTTTGCGAGCTCATATTGGGCGGTAAAGAGGGATTGCAGCCTGTGGAAAAGAGCATAATCGACCGATCTTTAAGTAAGGTATACGAGGCGTATTTTCGTAACCCGATACCCGAAAATATGCCGATACTCGGCGACCTCTACCGCGTGATACGCGAGCAGGACGACCCCGAAGCGCAAAGGATAGCGACGGCTCTTGAAATGTACGTCACGGGAACGCTTAACGTGTTCAATCACCGTACCAACGTCGATATTTCCAACAGAATAGTATGCTTTGATATAAAGGACCTCGGCAAGCAGTTAAAGAAAATCGGTATGCTGATTGTACAGGATCAGATATGGAACAGAGTTACCATAAACCGCAGCGCGCATAAATCGACGCAGTACTATGTGGACGAGTTTCATTTATTGTTAAAGGAAAAACAGACAGCGGCATACTCCGTAGAAATATGGAAGCGTTTCAGAAAATGGGGCGGAGTCCCGACGGGCATAACACAAAATGTCAAGGATTTGCTGCATAGTGACGAGGTTGAAAACATCTTTGAAAACTCCGACTACATATATATGCTTAATCAAGCGTCGGGCGACCGTGAAATTCTCGCTCAAAAATTAGGCATATCGCCGCAGCAGTTGTCCTATGTTACGCAGTCGGCAGCCGGCGAGGGATTGTTGTTTTACGGAAGTACAATAATTCCGTTCGCCGACCGTTTCACCAAAGACACGCAGCTCTAAAAGCTGATGAAAACAAAATTTAAGGAAAGCACAAGTGCATAAGGAGCTTACGCATTTAAGCCTGTTCTCGGGCATAGGCGGAATAGACCTCGCGGCGGAAGCCGCGGGGTTTAAAACCGTTTGTCAATGCGAATGGGCTGATTACCCTACTTCCGTACTTGAAAAGCGTTGGCCTGATGTGCCGCGCTTTTGGAATATAAATACACTTACAAAGGAGGGATTTCTTGAAAAAACAGGACGAGATACAGTCACGCTCATATCCGGCGGATTCCCCTGTCAGCCGTTCAGCTTCGCGGGAAAACGAAAAGGATTTGATGATACCCGATACCTGTGGCCTGAAATGGTGCGAGTTATTTCCGAACTGCACCCCCATTGGGTGCTTGGCGAGAATGTTAGCGGGTTCATCAATGTGGGGCTCGACAAAACGATATTTGACTTGGAGCGCGCGGGTTACGCTGTTCAAACATTTGTATATCCGGCTGTCGCCGTCGGCGCGTGGCATGAGCGCACACGAACTTTTATCATCGCGGCTGATGTATCCTACTCCGCTTGCCTCCGACAAACACACGGTAAAGGACGCGGAGCGTCTGAATGTGTACCTGTCGGAAAACGGGATATTCCGCAAAACGAACTCGAACGGCACGAAATGGAGCCTGCCGCTGTCGGCGGCGGTGTTTTACCTGACACCGATAGCGTCGGACGGGTACCGATCGACACTCAAGCCGTCGGCGTTCAAAGACCAAACGGCGATGGCAAACTTGGCGACGCAGATAATACATCAGGAACGGCCGGAGTCGGACGACGCGGCGCTCAATCCCGATTGGGTGGAATGGTTAATGGGTTTCCCACAGAAATGGACGGACATAAGCTGTGGCAACGAGAGCCTGAAGGCGTTTTGCGTATAACCGAAAACACGAAGGAGAGAGCCGCGCGTCTTAAAACACTCGGCAATGCCGTATGTCCCCCGCAGGTGTTTCCGATACTCAAATGTATTGCTGATATAGAAACGGGAGTGTGTCGGGATAATTGCGTGTTTTGCGGTGAAAGCAAGCGAGGTGAGGAATTTTGAGGAATAAGGAAATATTAAATCAAAGCGGCTGCGTTGATTATACAGCATTTAAGGCGATAAAGAACACGGCGAAAACGGAACGAAAAAACCTGATTGAGGATTTAAAGCAGCTCGCCGAAAAGCGCGGTTACAGAATAGTCGGCAAAATCCGATTGGACGAGATAAAGGAGGATAAATGAGGTTCAAAAAATTTACAGCGGTATTTTTGTTGTTTGCGATAATGCTGTTTTCGTCGGTAAGGTGCTATGCGAATACATTTGAGGACTGTTTGTCGGGCAGCGCGGTAAATGTTATCGAATGTGCAAGCAGCATAGACATATTCGCATATGTGAGTATCGAGGGCGAATTAAAAGACGTGTATTTCAGCGA
The DNA here is from genome assembly GCA_020860985.1 of Oscillospiraceae bacterium. Lineage (GTDB taxonomy): Bacteria > Bacillota > Clostridia > UBA1381 > UBA1381 > JALEPO01. Next base: position 2,550 of record JAJBTG010000190.1, on the reverse strand, counting down.
CAGCGAGAAAACATATTCGGAACTGTTTTTATTAGGCGTGAGAAGTGTATGGAACGGCAGCTACAAAGGAAAAACGGTATCGGTGCATATTGAGGAAATACCCGACGGCTACGACGGTGAATATGTAACCGTGTATATAAATCTCACCGAGAACGAAAACGATTATTGCCGCGCGTCAAAGACGGGCAAAACGATATATATGTATTCGGGTGACGGACGCACGAAAAAAACGTATTACAATCGAAGCGGGTTTATGTATGTTTCAGGTCACGAGTTTGGGCACATTTTAGGCTTGGCAAATTCTTACGACGACGAAAATGAGTACGTCAGCAAATACCTTATATCCCCGATGGGCGCGTGGAACACATATCACGCGCAGGACACGGACTATTATTTACTTCTGAAATATCGAACTTGGGAATCCGACGACTATTGCAGTTACAGCGCGGATAATACGGTTTTGGAATTTTTAATGAACAGAATAAATTGTGAAAATGCGAGGTGATACTATTGAATAAATATGAAAACGATTACGAGCGGGACTATGAAACATACGAGGCATACGAAAATGACCGTTTATGCCACGGCAGCAACGTAAAAATTGAACATACAGTCGGCTGCAAGGATTTTGATATGACCGAATTAGTCACAAAATCACGTAAAGAGCTTGAAGCAATACGTAAAAACTGCGCGGATAAGGAGCAGGCGGCATATGAGAAAATAATCAAGGCTGCGGAGCAGTGGGAGCCGTTCGCCGTTCAAACACGGCAAATTGACAGAGCTATTGAATATTTGGACGTTCCGGCAGTACGGCACTCATCAAATAAATGGATAGATGATGAAAACGATTGGAAGTCAATAAGCAATATGGTGTATAAAATGTCATACCGCGTATATGACTATAAAAGCAATAGAACGGGCAGCAGGCGTTGGGATTTGGATTGGAAAATTCTCACCAATTCCCCGTACCGTTATTATAACACCGTAATCACGGAACAGAGACGAACTTTTCAATCCGAGGAGGATATGAATAAGTATTTGCAAGGCAGAATAAAGGTTTATTCGCATTTGTTCACGGAAATATCCCCGCCTGTTCCCGATAAATACATAAAAGCCTTTTGCGTGTACGGTCAGCTTCTACCCAACTACCGCAGGGCATCCGATTTGACGAAAGAGCTTAAATCGTCCGTGCGTTCAAGGTTAAAATCCATTAAAGCGCAGGAAAAGAAAACGCCGTCAAAGGTTCCTGTCAATAAGCGCGAGGGACAGGAATTATGAAAAAAGATAAGGAATTTAAAGCAGTAAACCGTGATACGAGCTACGTCAAGGATAAATCCCCCGATATGAAGCTGGGACGGCACGAGGAATTTACAACCGCACCAAAGCAAGGCGCGCCGCAGAAAAATCATCGGACACGTCACCCGACTGCGGAAAACTCATATACTCCGTCAATCACAGACAACGGCAATTCGACAGAATACGGCAATGAAAATCCTAAAATTGAACCGGCTCAAAGTCATTCTCATTCTGATAATTCAATAGCCCCAGTTGCCACCAATAAACAGGAGCATACCGATTTACAAGAGCAACCTCGATACTCCGAACCGGCGGTAAATTCCGAGAACGCTTTTGCTACCGATACGCCCGACGCTCGTGATAAACCAGAATCCTCCGCGCACCGGCAAAGACGCGCATACAGTGAGCATACGCGGTTAGGTCAAAAATCCGTCGATTATGATTTTACAAAAGAACATCATTCGGATTTTTCTTTTACCGATAATGCGGAAAATAAGCAATCGGAGCATAGAGAACCGATTTACAATGAGCCGAACGAGGATATAACGGACGATACACCGCTGAATTATGAGCGTCGCGACACGGCGGAACAACCGAAAAAATCAAATTCGGTTTACCGCCGTCACAGTCGGCGGCAAACACCGAAAAGCACCGATTACAATATTTCGCAAACGTCAAAAAGCGACGAATATAACTTCAATGCCGAAAAAGCGTCCGATGCTCCGTTTGAGCGTACAGAGCATAAGACGCAGGAAAAACCGCACAGCCGAGGTAAATCACACGGGAATTTTAACGCAGACAATAAGAACGATAAATTTGATAAAGCCGACAATGCCGAAACACGTACCGAACCCATTACGGAAATCGACGGTGATTATGACATCGGCGAAGCGGTTAAAAATTGCGATACGGTATTTGACCGTGCGGCGGACGTAGGCGAAAAATCCGAAAAGTCTGAAAAATCCGAGCTAAGGCCCAATCAAAAGAAAAATAAGCGGCTGCGTGAAAAGCAGCGGTTACAGACAGAAGAAAATACTTCATCTGATAATAGCGGTAAGTCTGATAATGCGGACGATTCGGCAAGTAAGCAATCGAAAAGCTCACAGAAGTCCGACCGTTCGCACAGCTCCAAAAAGGCGGAGCAGACCGATAGCGGCACAAAGGACTACCAATTCAAACGCGCCGAAAAAGCCGAGTTTAAAGCCGAACGCGCACGCGCTAAGGCGGACAAGGCGGAGCGGGAATTGCCAAAGA